>NZ_JBDODP010000007.1:0-100570 GCF_044582135.1 Guyparkeria halopsychrophila
TAGGCGGGGTTTTCGCAAGGATTTCAGCCCGGGAAGCGTCGGCTTACTTCATGAAGCCGAGGATCGCGTTGCGTACCGAGTCGATGTCGGCATCGATGGTCACCATCGTCGCCTTCTCCACACCCGGCATGTCACCGGTGCACTGGGCGATCGCGGTGTCCGGATCCTTCAGGCCGTTGCCGGTCAGGGTCAGGACGATGCTCGAACCGTCCTGGATCTTGCCGGCCTCGAGATCATTGATCAGGCCAGCCAGCGAGGCGGCCGAGGCCGGCTCGCAGAAGATACCCTCATGCTGAGTCAGCATGCGCTGGGCGGCCAGGATCTCGGCATCGGAGACCTCGGCGAACCAGCCACCGGATTCCTCCATCACCTTCCAGGCGCGGTCCCAGCTCTGCGGGTGGCCGATGCGGATGGCGGTGGCGACCGTGTCCGGATCATCGACCATCTCACCGCGCATGAACGGTGCCGAGCCGGTCGCCTGGTAGCCGACCATCTTGGGTCGATTACCGCCCGAGCCGCCGCCAGCGAACGGGCACTTGCCGTTGCAGTAGGCGCAGGACTCGGTCACGTGGTCTCCCGAGGTGGCCGAAAACTCGCAGTAGCCGATCCAGTGCGCGGTGATGTTGCCCGCGTTGCCGACCGGCAGGCAGTGATAGTCCGGCGCGCGCCCCAGCTCCTCGATGATCTCGAAGGCGGCGGTCTTCTGGCCCTGGAGACGGTACGGATTGACCGAATTGACGATGGTCACCGGTGCCTCCTCGGCGACTTCCTTGACCAGTCGCATGCCGTCGTCGAAGTTGCCCCGGATCTGCAGGATGGTCGCACCGTACATCATCGCCTGGGCCATCTTGCCCATCGCGATCTTGCCGTCGGGGATGATGACGAAGGCGGTGATGCCGGCGCGCGCGGCATAGGCAGCGGCCGCCGCCGAGGTGTTGCCGGTCGAGGCGCAGATGATGGCCTTGGAGCCCTCTTCCACGGCCTTGGTGACCGCCATGGTCATGCCACGATCCTTGAACGAGCCGGTCGGGTTGAGCCCCTCGTACTTGACATAGATGTCGACGGAACGCCCCAGCACCTTGGGCAGGTTGTGCAGTCGGATCAGCGGGGTCGCGCCCTCGCCGAGGCTGATCAGCCGGGTATCGTCGGACAGCGGCAGACGGTCACGATACCGATCTAGCAGACCGGTGTAGCGGCTTTGATGCGTCATGGGAATCTCGCTTGGAATGACGCGCCGCCCGACCGGCCCCGATTCGGGCCATCGTCTGGCGGCGAGTAGATGATTTATGGATATTTTACCCTGCAGACAGGCAACTGTCAGGGGGCGTGTCGGCGGGCGATACTCTCAACCCGTTCTCGAACGGCAGAGCACCTGATCCTCGTCGCTGAGAATCTGCTTGAGCACCCGGCGCACGTGACGCATCGAGGTCGACAGCGTCTTTTCGATCTCCGTCATCGAGATGGTCTCGCCCTCCTGCACCCCGGCCGCCCAATTGGCCACCACGTTCAGGCTCGCGTAGTCGATACCAGCCTCGCGCGCCAGCACGGCCTCAGGCATGCCCGTCATGCCGACCACGTCGCAACCGTCACGCTCCAGCCGTCGAATCTCGGCGGCAGTCTCAAGACGCGGCCCCTGGGTAGCGCCGTAGGTACCGCCGTCGATCATCGACAGGTCCAGCGCCCGGCCCGCGGCGAGAAATGTCTCGCGCAGGGACGAATCGTAGGGATAGGTGAAGTCGACGTGGGTGACCGAATCGAGATCCCCTTCGTAAAAGGTCGACGGGCGCCCCCAAGTGTAATCGATCAACTGGTCGGGGACCACCAGCGCCCCCGGCCCCATATCCGGGTGAATGCCGCCGACGGCAGCCACCGCCAGAATGCGGCTCACCTTCAGCTCGCGTAGCGCCCAGATGTTCGCCCGATAATTGACCTGGTGCGGGGGAATCCGGTGGTTGTAGCCGTGCCGGGGCAGGAATACCACCTCGCAACCCTGCATCCGGCCGATGGTCACCGGCCCGGATGGCTCACCGAATGGCGTGGGCACCACCTGGTGACGCACGTCGTCGATGCCCTCGATCTGGGACAAGCCCGTCCCGCCGATGATTGCCAGATGCACGTCAGTCCTCCCGTCGATTCAGGTCGCCCGCCGGCTCACTCCCCTTCGGGAAGGGCGTGAATGCCCGGCAGGTTGCGAAAGTAGCCATGGTAATCCATGCCCTCACCGAAAATGTAACGATCGGGCACGGCCACACCGCAGAAGTCGGCGCTCAGCCCCGGCACCTTGCGATCATGCTGCTTGTCGGTCGCCACTGCGATCCACACCCGAGCCGCGCCCGCATCCAGGCACCATTCTCGCACTGCCGCCAGCGTGTATCCCTCGTCGAGGATGTCATCGACCAGCAAGACCTCGCGCCCGGCCAGTTCGATATCCGGCTGGGCCAGCCACTTGAGCGCCCCGCCGGTGGTCGTCCCCCGGTAGCGGGTGGCGTGCAGGTAGGACAACTCCAGCGGGAAGTTCAATCGCGGCACCAGCTGCCCGGTACTGACCAGCCCGCCGTTCATCACGGCAAGCACCAGCGGCAAACGACCGGCAAGCCGCTGGTTGATCTCCCCGGCCAGCCGCGCGTAGGCCGCCTGCATCGCCTCGGGCGTCACCAGGCAGTCGCAGCGCGCCAGCAAGGCATCGAGTTGATCGGACTGCCGACGAGGGTCGTCGCTCGCTTGCATGGAACTCTCCGGTGGGGCGGGATCAGGCGCGGTCGGGAAACAGGTCGGGCGCATCCACGCCCAGCCGTTCGATCCAGCGCAAGGCCTCGGCATAGCGCGGTTTGCGGGCGAGCGCAACCTCGTTGGGCACCGGACCATGGCCGAACATCCGGGTCAGGCGTGCCTCGCGCTGGGGACTGGCCGTGAAAGACAGCGTTTTTTGCACCCGGTCGACCAGCTCGGGGTGATTGCAGATCAGCGCCATATCCACCCCGGCCGCCAAACATTGCTCGACCCGCGCCTCGATCTCGCCGACCGCCGAGGCGGCTGCCATGGTGAGATCGTCGCTGAATACCGCGCCCTCATAGCCCCACTGTTGACGCAGTATCTCGCGCACCCATACCGGCGAGAAGCCGGCCGGCCGGGCGTCCACCTCGGGGTAGACCACGTGCGAGACCATCAGGCCGGGGATCAGCCGATCGACCATCGCCCGGAACGGACGCAGATCGGTTTTCTCGATACTCGCCAACGAGCGGGGATCGACCGGGTGGGCGATATGCGAATCGGCCGCCACCGCGCCATGGCCAGGGTAGTGCTTTCCCACCGCGGCCATGCCGGCATCCTGCATCCCGCCGGTCCAGGCGATCGCCAGCGCGATCACCGCCTCGGGACGTTCGTCGAAGGCCCGATCACCGATCACCCCGCTGATGCCGCGATCCAGGTCGAGAACCGGGGCGAAGCTCAGGTCCACCCCGACCTCGCGCAGTTGCACCGCCATCAACCAACCCAGTGAGCGAGCCGCCTCAAGCCCGGCCTGATGATCCTCCTCGAACAGATCGCCCAGACGCCCCATCGTGGGCAAGGGAATGAATCCATCGCCCTTGAAACGCTGCACGCGTCCGCCTTCCTGGTCGACGGCAATCAGCAGGTGAGGCCGTCGCAGGGCCCGGATCTCGGCGATCAGCTCGGCCAGTTGCGCCCACCCCTCGAAATGGCGGGCGAACAGGATCACCCCGCCGGTGGACGGGTGCTGCAGTCGCCGCCGGTCGGCCGGGGTGATCTCCGGGCCGGTCAGATCGATCATCAGGGGGCCAAGTGCAGTCATGCCGGTCTCTCTCGATCATGTCCCCCGGGCGAGCACATCAATTGTGCTCCCGGACATCTTTGCGACGCCGGGCGCGGCCATTGTTGCCCAACAAGGCCCTCTCCGCCAGGGCGCCGAGATAGACGTACAGACCCAGCGCGACCAGCAGGGCGGCGGCGGCGAAAATCATCAGGGTGGCGACCACCCCTTCGTCGGAATACCCCATCGACACCTTGAACATGGTCAGCAGGCCTTCGATCAGGATGGCGACCAGGATGGCCGCGACAAAGCGCGTCATCGTTCGTCTCACGGTACTGTGGCGATGGACGTCCTTCTCCATCAGGACCTCTTCCTCGAACACCGTCTTGGCCAGATCGAAGATGGCCATGGCCAACGTCAGGACAACGATCACCTCGAATGGCTTGAGTTGCAGTTCGGACGCCCAGCCGGGCTCCATCAGCGCGTAGACCAGTTCGCTCATGCTGCTGTAGAAGAGCACGCCGGCCACCAGCATCATTGCGGCGGCGAACAGGCCATAAAGCGCGCGGAAGAACGGCTCGATACGCCGGCGCAGGGTGTCACCGAGCAAAAAACTGATCATCGCCTCGAGGTCGACGTCGATGACCAGATAGCCCACCCGGCCCTGATGTTCGATACGAAGGGTCGCCGAGATGCACAGATCCCGCGAGGCCGAGGAGAGATACGGCTCGGTCAGGTGGATGTACTCGCCTTCCTGGAAAAACTTGAAATACGGCCGCTGACTGCGATCGGTCCCCTTGCCTCGTCCCATCGCCCGATTGACATAGCCGGTCTCATCGGCGCCGTACTCCGCGATCTGCACCCCGTCGTCGTCCAGCAGGTAGACCAGGTCGACAAAGGGATAAAGATCGATCAGCTTCTCGGTCACCGCGTGCACGGCCGACTGGTCGGTAAGCAGCCTTGGCTCACCGATACCGGTGATGATCGATTCGATCAGTTCGCGAATCGAGCGCGATTGCTCGTGGTAGCGGTCGATGGTGCTGATGTAGTTGGCCGAATGCATGATGTCCCTGGTTGGCGAAAAGTGAGAGTTGGGCGCCGGCCCAGATGCGCAGTTTAACCCGGGCCACCCCACCGGGTGGCGGGCAAATGCCCAGAAAAAAAGAGGCGCCCACAAGGGGCGCCCAGCAAGGAGGAGTCAAAGAGCACCAAACGGGGCACGCCGGAACCGATGAAGGACGACGCGTCGTGTTGGCAAACCACTAATAGCGAGAAACATGCCAGACATTTGTGACGCGCGGATGGCCGATCGCAAACCGCACGGTGACACCGTTTCGAATCCATCGAGAAGACGTTTGGCAGAGCGACTCACCCGGCTTTTTGCCAACACCGTCTCCCCATTGCGGTGCAGACGCGGGATCAACGCCCCAGCATGGGCCGAAGATCAGCCCAGCTTGGCCGCGAAGAACTCGAGCGTCTTCGCCAGCGAATCACGATCGGCGGTCTGGTCGTAGGAAAGCGGCAGACCGAATTTCTCGGCCTTCTCATCGGCACCCGGGTTGGTGAAGGCATGACTGACCCCGGGATAGCGGGTGACCTGCACCTCGGCGCCGGCCTCGCGCATCTCCTCGGCGACGCGCTCGACCTCCTGCGGATCGGCCATCGGATCGTCTTCGCCGGTAAAGATCCAGGTAGGCGTGTCGACCGGTCCGGCGATCGGGGCCAGGCCGCTGATGCCCGCGTGGAAGGTCGCCAGTGCGTCGTGACGAACGCCCTGACGGGCCATGCTCAGGCCCACCGCCCCGCCGAAGCAGTAACCGATCGCCGCGAGCCGCTCGGCATCAACGGCGTCATGACGCTTGATCGCCTCGATCGCGAGCCGGTAGCGCGTCTTCAGCGCATCGAAATCCGACAGGGCCTGGTTCATCAGCTCGGTGGCCTCGCCCGCGTCCTCGGTGACACGGCCATCGCCGTAGAGGTCGATGGCGAAACCGACATAGCCGGCCTCGGCCATGTCGCAGGCCCGCTTTTCCATATAGGCGGTCCGTCCCCAGAACTCCGGCACCACCAGCACCACCGGTCGGGGCCCGGCAGCATTGGCATCGTAGGCGACCAGGCCCCTCATGGTCAGGTCGTCCGAACGGTACTCGAGCTCCTCGGTCTTGATTTCTGCGGGCATGTTTCTCTCCTCGGGGAAGCATTTTGCATCAGCGCGATCGGGCCAACGTCCCGCTGCGGGGAACAGACAACCGGACGTTGGAAGAATCAGGGAAGAGTTTTAGCAGCCGCCCGCGGCAAATGCAGGATCAGCCGACCGCCTCAACGGCCGGCTCGGCCGGCCGGGCATCCTTGGCGGCCCGGGCCCGACGCAGCGATCGTTGGTCGAGGGCCTGCTTGAAGGCCACCAGCAGCGCCAGACCGATGAATGCCCCCGGCGGCATCAACGCCAGCAGGAAGGTCATCTGCTCGGGGAGAACCCGCACACCCCAGTCGATGGCGATCGGCCCGAACAGCTGATCCGCGCCGTCGAGCAGGGTGCCAAAACCGATCAGCTCACGCATGGCACCCAACAGCACCAGCACCAGGCCGAATCCCAGTCCCATCATCAGGCCGTCGAACAGCGACACTCCAAAACCGTGGCGCGAGGCAAACCCCTCGGCACGGGCGATGATGATGCAGTTGGTCACGATCAGTGGGATGAAGATGCCGAGCGTGTTGTAGAGCTCGTGGAAGTGCGCGTTCATGATCAGCTCGATGATGGTGACCACCGAAGCGATCACCATCACGTAGACCGGCAGACGCACCTCGGCGCGCACCCAGTCGCGGATCAGCGACACGACGCCATTCGAGACCAGCAGGGTCACCAGCGTGGCGACCGCCAACCCAATCGCGTTGACCGTGGTGTTGGAAATCGCGAGCAACGGGCACAGGCCAAGCACCTGCACCAGCGCGGGGTTGTTCTTCCACAGCCCGTCTAGGGCGAGCTCGGATAGACGCGGGTCACTCATGCTCGTCTTCCTCCGCCACCGTTTCCTCCGCCACAGTCGTCGGGGGGCCGTCGAACAGCAAATGGTGATGGCGATCGACGTACTCCAGCACGTCCTTGACCGCCCCCACCACCGCGCGGGGCGAAACCGTCGCCCCGGTGAACTGGTCGAAGGTCCCGCCGTCCTTCTTCACCGCCCAGTCGTCGGCCGGCGGATCACCCAGTCGACGCCCGGAAAAACCCTGTATCCAATCGGTCTTGTCCGCCTTGATCTTGTCGCCCAACCCCGGCGTCTCTCTCTGTTCGAGCACGCGCACGCCGGTGATTTCGCCATCGACCGTCACGCCCACCAGCAGGCGGATGTCGCCACTGTAACCGCGAGGGGTGACCACGGGGATCGCCACGGCCACGACCTCGCCATGTTCGCGGGCGCGAAACCCCAGTTGGCCGGCGCGCATGGCCCGCTCGCGCTGTTCGACTGTTAGCTTTGTCGGCAACGCGTCCTCCGCCGTCGATTGGATCACCGGCTCGCCCAGCTCAAGGGCCTCGGGATCGGGCAGCAGGAAGGCATCCTCGGCCGGGTTGTTGTCGTGTACCTGACCCTGCAATACCGCCATGATCTGGCCGAGCAGGACGGCCTGGCGATTGAGTTCGATCTGATCGGCGGTCTTCTGCTGGGTGTAGGCGACAAAACCCACGCCCAGGCCGAAGAACACGGCCAGCACCACCGCGGTGATCACCACGCGACGCAATTCCAGATTGATCACGTCAGCGGCCCTCCGTGTCGGCATCCACCCGGCCCTTGCGACCGAAGACCGGCGGCTGGGTGTAGTAGTCGATCAGGGGCACGGCCAGGTTCATCAGCAGGATGGCGAAGGCCACCCCATCGGGGTAGTTGCCGAAACTGCGAATCAGCACGGCCAGCACGCCGATCCCGAAACCGAACACCAGTCGGCCGCGCGGCGTGGTCGAGGCGGTGACCGGATCGGTGGCGACAAACAGCGCCCCGAAAATGACCCCGCCGGTGACCACGTGGAACACCGGGTCGGCGAATTGCTCCGGATCGATTCCCCACAGCAACGTGGCGGTCAAAACCACCCCGACCACCATCGCCACCGGGATGTGCCATCGAATCGCGCCGCGATAGAACATCCAGGCCCCGCCGGCAAGAAAGGCCAGGTTGAGCCAGATCGACCAGCCGCCACCCTGCCAGATCGACAGGCCGGCCCCGGTGACCTGGCCGCCCTGGGTCGCCACCATGCGCCACTGATCCAGTGGGGTCGCCTGACTCAGGGCATCGAAGCCCGTCGTGCCGGGCAGCACGCCGAGGAAGGTCCACTGCACGGATTCCACCAGCGTCAGGCTCGCCGCGCCGCCCTCGACCGGCGCGCCCCAGCGGGTCATCGCCTCGGGGAAGGACACCAGCAGCACCACGTAGCCGACCATCGCCGGATTGAACAGGTTGTAACCAATCCCACCGTATAGCTGCTTGGCGACGATCACCGCGAAGACCGCGCCGACCACCGGCAACCACCAGGGCGCCAGGTTGGGCAGGCAAAGCGCGAGTATCCAGCCGGTGATCAGCACCGAGCGATCGGTGAGCGCCGGCTGGAACGGGCGCGCGCGCAGCCACAGCATCAAGGCCTCGGCCAGCCAGGCCGCGCCGACCGCCAGGGCCACGTTGAACAGCACGCCCCAGCCCAGGAACCAGATCGCCACCACGGTGCCGGGCACCAGTGCCCACAGCACCACGGTCATCATGTCGGCCACGTTCGAGCGTGCCTCGACGTGCGGCGAGGTCTGGACCGGAAACTTCATGACGCCCCTCCCGGCCGGTCGGTGGATTCATCCGCTGGGCGTTCGGCGACACCCGGCTCGCCCGTGGCACGCTCGCCCTGCTGCACACGTGCCTTGCGCTCCTTGGCCCGGGCACGGGCACCCTCGATACTCATCGAGGCGGCGGATTTTTCGTCTTCGGCCGAGCTCGTTGAGGTCGCCCCGCCGTCGCCTGTGGGCTTTGCCGGAGCGGCGCCCTGGTCATCCTGCTTCGTCGCCGTTTTTTCCTGGCCCTTCTCCTGGCCCTTCTCCTGGGCCGCCTTGATGGCGGCGCGCTTCTTCGCCAGCGCAGCCTCCCGTTCGGCCTTCTGGCGCTCGATGCGCTCGTTGTGGAACTCGAAACGCCGGCGGGCGTGCTCGGCCTTGGCCTTTTCGCGCTCGGCCGACCAGATCTCGGTTTTGGCGTGGCGAAAATACTGCACCAGCGGGATGTGCGACGGGCAGACCGCCGAGCAGACGCCGCACTCGATGCAGTCGAACAGGTGATAGTCGTGGCTGCGCTCGAACTGCCGGGCGCGCGCGTACCAATAGAGCTGCTGGGGCAGCAGATCCGCCGGGCAGGCCTCCGAGCAGCGCGAGCAGCGGATGCAGGGCTGCGGCGGTGGCGTGGGATCGCGATCGACCGGCCGCAGGGCGAGCAGGCAGTTGGTGGCCTTGACCACCGGGACGGCGTCCTCGTGCAGGGCAAAGCCCATCATCGGCCCGCCCATCAGCAATCGATCGACACCGTCGGTGTAGCCGCCGGCCGCCTCGATCACCTTTGCCATCGGCGTGCCGATGCGCACCCGCAAATTGCGAGGTTCGGCCACCCCGCCGCCAGCGACGGTGACGACCCGCTCGGTCAGTGCGCGTCCCTCGACCACCGCGCGCCAACTGTTGGCCACGGTGCCGACGTTCAGGCACAGCATTTGATAGTCGGTGACGTGGCGATTGCGCGGCACCTCGATGCCGGTGAGCGTACGAATCAGCTGCTTTTCGCCGCCGGCCGGGTAGATGCTCGGTACCACCTTGATCTCAAGGCGTCGCTCGTCCTCCTCGTCCGCCAGCCGATCGATCACCGCCTGCAGTGCCTCGATCGCTCGCGGCTTGTTGTCCTCGATGCCGATCAGGCAACGCGCCGCGCCGACGGCATGCAGCAGCATCTGCGCGCCGCGCAGGATGGGCTCGGGCGACTCCTGCATCAGCCGGTCGTCGCAGGAAATGAAGGGCTCGCATTCCGCGCCGTTGAGCACCAACGTCTCGACCCCGCCGGGGTTCGCGGTGGCCAGTTTGACCGCCGTGGGGAATACCGCCCCGCCCAGGCCGACGATGCCGGCCTCGCGCAGCCGTGCCCGGATCTCCACCGGGCTCTTGTCCTGGTAGTCGGGCCAGGGGTCGAGCGGCTCGGCCTCGCGGTCCTCGCCGTCGGCGGCCAGCACGATACTTTGCGCCGACAGGCCACCGGGATGCGGCAGGCCACGCAGCTCGATCGCCTGGATCACGCCCGAGGTGGGCGCGTGGATGGCCGCGGAGATGAAGTCGTCCGGGCGGGCCAGCAACTGGCCACGGCCGACGTGGTCGCCGACCGAGACGACCGGGATCGCCGGCGCGCCGATGTGCATGTGCAATGGGAGGACGTATTCGTCCACCAGCGGCATCTCGCCGATCGGGCGCTCGCTGGCCGGCGCCTTGTGGTAATCGAGATCCAGCCCGCCGTGGAACCCGTGCAGCCCCGGCGAAATCGTGACGTGCTCAGGCATTGGCCAGGCCCTCACTGCGAGCCGCCGGGCCACGTGTGGGCACCGGATGGGCGGATTCAGGCATCGGGAAGCGATAGGCCTCGACGCCCTCCTCGATCGGCACCATGTCGATGCAGTCCACCGGGCAAGGCTCGACGCACAGATCGCAGCCGGTGCACTCGTCTTCGATCACGGTGTGCATCTGCTTGGCCGCGCCGAGGATCGCATCGACCGGACAGGCCTGGATGCACTTGGTGCAGCCGATGCAGACCTCCTCGTCGATGACGGCCAGCTTCTTGACCTCCTGCACCTCGAGATCGTCGTCCAGCGGCTTGAACTCCACGTCGAGCAGGTCGGAGAGATTGCGGATGGTCGACTCGCCCCCCGGCGGGCAACGGTTGATGTCCGCCTCACCCTGGGCCATCGCCTCGGCATACGGCTTGCAACCGGGGTAACCGCATTGGCCGCACTGGGTCTGCGGCAACAACTCGTCGATGCGCTCGGCAAGCGGGTTGCCCTCGACCCGGAAGAACTGCGCGGCCAGTCCCAGCAACACCCCGAAGAGGATCGCGAGCCCGACCGCCAAGAGGATTGCCATCCACATCAGACGCTCACCATGCCGGCAAAGCCCATGAAGCCCAGTGCCATCAGCCCGGCGGTAACCAGGGCGATCGGCACGCCCTCGAAGGCTGCCGGCACGTCGGCCGCGGCCAGTCGTTCACGCAGGGCGGAAAACAGGATCAGCACCATCGAAAAGCCCACCGAGGCACCGAAGCCGTACAGCGCCGATTCCACGAAGCTGTTGGCCTCTTGCACGTTGAGAAGCGCCACGCCCAGCACGGCGCAGTTGGTGGTGATCAGGGGCAGGTAGATGCCCAGCACGTTGTGCAACAACGGGCTGGTCTTGCGCACCATCATCTCGGTGAAGTTGACCACCACCGCGATCACCACGATGAACATGATCGTACGCAGGTAGCCCAGCCCCAGCGGCTCGAGCAGCCAGGCGTGAGTGACGTAGCTGGCGATCGCCGAGAGCGTCAGCACGAAGGTGGTCGCCAACGACATGCCGATGGCGGTCTCGACCTTGTTCGATACCCCGAGAAACGGGCACAGGCCGAGGAACTTCACCAGCACGAAGTTGTTGACCAGGATGGTGCTGATCAGGATGAGGATGTATTCCGTCAAGGCCACCTACCGGAGTGATGCGAAACCGCGCCGACGGGGGCCGGCACTCCAGGGAAACTCTGCACGACCGGCTCGACAGGCCAGAATGACATCCGATTGATGCAGAGTTTCCCCGGGCGCGAATGGTAGCAAGGAAGTGCCGGCACCGACGAACCGGTATGTTCACCCATACCACTCGCCGTTTTCAACCTCAGACGCGCAAGCTGCGCCGAGATGGTGACCGCAATCAGGAACCGACGCCCGGCCACTCGAAGGCCGCATCGGCCGTCCTGAGCCGTTCGACCCACTCGGCGTGCGCGGTGACCGCCTCGGCCTCGGGGGCGATCACGCGTAATCGCGGTCGATCGTTGCGGATCGTGCCCAACGCCGCCTGCCCCCCGGTCGCCGTCTCGGCCGGGTTGTCGAAGGACAAGTCCCACTGCCCGCCGGTCAGGGCGAGATAGACGTCGGCCAGGATCTCGGAGTCGAGCAAGGCGCCGTGCAGGGTGCGGTCGGAATTGTCGACCTGGTAGCGACGGCACAGGGCATCAAGGCTGTTGCGTTGCCCGGGATGCTTGTGCCGGGCGATGGCCAGCGAGTCGGTGACCAGGTCGACGTGCTCGGCCAATGGCGGATAGCCGATGCGCTTGAGTTCGGCGTCGATGAACCCGACGTCGAACGCCGCGTTATGGATAACCAGTTCCGCCCCGCGGATGTAGTCGAGAAACTCGTCGACCACCTCGGCAAAGCGCGGTTTGTTTTGAAGAAAATCGTTGGACAGTCCGTGCACGGCGAAGGCACCCGCATCGACCACGCGTTCGGGGTTGAGGTACTGGTGGTAGTTGCGGTGCGTCAGGCGCCGCTCGACCAGTTCGACCGCGCCGATCTCGATCAGCCGGTGGCCCTCCCCGACCGGCATGCCGGTGGTCTCGGTATCCAGAACGATCTGTCGCAGGGTCATGCCTTGTTCTCGCGTTGCTCTCGTTGGTACTGGTTCAGCCAGCGCTCGAGCGCACCGGCGAAGGCCTGTTTGTCCCGGGCGTGCAACGGTGCCGGCCCGCCGGTGGCGATGCCGCTTTCCCGCAGCGTCTGCATGAACTCGCGCTGGACCTGCCGGCCGCGGATCGACTCGTTGGAAAACACCTCGCCACGCGGCCCGATTACCGCCGCGCCCTTGGCGAGTGCCTCGGCGGCCAGCTCGATATCCGCCGAGATCACCAGATCCCCGGCCTCGGCCGCCTCGACAATGGCATTGTCCGCGACATCGAATCCCGGTGCCACCTGCATGAAGCGCACCCGCTTGGAGCGCGGCACGGCGATGGCGTGATTGGCCACCAGCACCACGTCCACGCCGACGCGGTCGGCGGCGCGAAAGAGCATCTGCTTGATGGGGACGGGGCAGGCGTCGGCGTCGACCCAGATGGTCATGCTTGTTTTCCGTGATGTGACGAGGTGGAGAGTTTCGCATGCCGGTTGCGCGGTACCGAACCCGCAATCGACCAAACGACGTAGAGGTGTTTCGCACGCCGGTCACGCGGAGCAGCCCGGATTGGCCGCCGGGCGCGGCGCGAGTCGATTTTCTTGCTTGTCCAAGAAAACCGACGAAAAGAAGACACCCCGTGCCTTCGCCCTCCGGGCCTGATCGCCGCGGATGCGATCCGCGACGATCAGCCTCGCGAGCGAGGCAAGGCACACGGGGACTCGCCCCTTCGATCAAACCAAGAACACACCTTCAGACCAGCGGTTCCCTCGCGGTTTGAGCCACGCCACCTGATGGCCGGGAGCCAGATCCCCCTTGCGTCCTGCCTCGCGGCCGGTGGGTGGCTCGGGGGCGGGGCGACAGGGACGTCGCTCCGAGGCTCGCCGTGACAGGAGGTCACGTCGAGCCGGCCCCGAAGCCGGCCGCCGGTCGCGAGGCTTCGAGTCCGGACATCGTCCGGGCTCGAAGGCCCGCAGGGCCAGGACGCCGGGGTGTCCTTCTTTTGGTTCCTTTTCTTGGACAAGCAAGAAAAGGAACTCGCGCGCCCGAGCAAGGCGGCTCGGTCAGAACCACCTCCATGAAACAGGCGTGCGAAAAACATCCAGATTGGACTACCAACAGGATCAGGACGCCGACTCGTCCCCCATCTCCCGTTTCAACCACTGCTCCACATCCCCAGTCAACCCGGTCCGGCGGGCGAACCGATCATACGCGACCAGAACGGCGAACAGGGTCAGCAGGGTGACCGACGCCAGGCCGGCGAGGTCATTGCTATGATGCCGCGTCATTCGAGCAAACAACGGGTCCCCGGAATGCCTGCAATGCATGTGGACGTGGTGATTATTGGCGCCGGCGCGGCCGGCCTGATGTGCGCGGCAACGGCCGGTTATCGTGGCCGCCGGGTGCTGGTGCTCGATCACGCCCGCAAGGCGGGCCAGAAGATCCTGATGTCCGGTGGCGGGCGCTGCAATTTCACCAATCTCAACAGTACCCCGAACCAGTTTCTCTCCGCCAACCCGCGCTTTTGCATCTCCGCACTCAAGCGCTACCCGCCGCAGGCCTTCCTCGACCTGGTCGAGCGCCACGGTATCGAGCACGTGGAAAAGGCCGCCGGCCAGCTGTTCTGCGCCGGCAAGGCGAAAGAGATCGTCGACATGCTGCTCACCGAGTGCGAGTGGGCGGGTGCCGAGGTTCGGATGACAACCGGCGTCACGACCATCGACGCGATCGAGGGCGGTTACCGGATTGCCACCGATAGCGACACGATCACGGCCGAATCGCTGGTGATCGCCAGTGGCGGGCTCTCGATCCCGACCATGGGCGCCACCCCGTTCGGCTACGAAGTGGCCCGCCAGTTTGGCCTCGAGGTGCTGCCCACGCGCGCCGGGTTGGTGCCCTTCACGCTGCACCCCGATCTCAAGGAACGCCTCGCCCCGCTGGCCGGCATGAGCATCGCCGTGGCGGCCACGGCCTCGGGCATGCGCTTCGAGGAGCCGCTGCTGTTCACCCACCGCGGCCTGTCCGGGCCGGCCATGCTGCAGATCTCGAGCTTCTGGCAACCCGGCGAGCCGTTGGTGATCGACCTGCTGCCCGGACGCGATGCGGCCATGGATCTCGCCGCACGGCGCGCGGCACGCCCGCAGGGCACGGTGCTCCAATACCTCGACGAGCACTTGCCGCGCCGGCTGGGCCGCGTGCTCTGCGACTGGCACGGCTGGTCACGCCCCCTGCAGGAATACGCTCAAAGCGACTTGCAGGCGGTCGCCGACGCCCTGCAGCATTGGGCCATCCACCCGGCCGGCACGGAGGGTTATCGGACCGCCGAGGTCACCCTGGGCGGGGTCGACACCCGCGGATTGTCCTCACAGACCATGGAAGCCCAGCGGCAACCGGGGCTATTCTTTATCGGCGAGGTGGTCGACGTGACCGGCCACCTCGGCGGACACAATTTCCAGTGGGCCTGGGCCTCGGGCGTCGCCGCCGGCCAGGTGGTCTGACCCGCCCCACCCCGATTCGGAGCCGACATGGACGGTCTGACCTCACAGTTCCTGCAGGACAACCAGACGCTGGTACTGCTGGCCGTCGCCCTGCTGCTCGGCGCGCTGATCGGGCTCGAACGCGGCTGGTCGAGCCGGCAGAAGGAACCGGGCGAGCGCATTGCCGGTATCCGCACGCACGCCTTGGTGGGCCTGCTCGGCGGGCTATCCGCCGTGCTCTCGGAGACCCTGACCGGCTGGGCCTTCCCCACGCTGCTGATCGCCGTGGCCGCGATCGCGCTGGTGGCCTGGCGCACCCGCGCCCAGAGCGTGCGCAACTTCAGCATCACCGGCAGCATCGGTTTGTTGATCACCTTTTGCCTTGGGGCGATCGCCGTCGGCGTCGACGTGATCATCGCCACCGCCGCGGCCGTGGTCACCGCGATGATCCTCGACAACAAGGAAGAGATCCACGGCCTGCTGCACAAGCTCGAGGCGCGCGAACTCGACGCGGCCTTGAAACTGCTGCTGATTAGCGTCGTGATGCTGCCGCTGCTGCCCAACCAGCCACTGGGCCCCGGTGGCGCGCTCAACCCCTACCAGATCTGGTGGATGGTGGTGCTGATCGCCTTGATCTCGTTTGTCGGCTACTTCGCCATCCGCGTCGGCGGCGCCGAGAAGGGCATCCTGTTTACCAGCCTGTTCGCCGGGTTGAGTTCCTCGACCGCGCTGACCCTGCAGTTCGCCCGGCAATCACAGCACACGCCCACCCTGGGGCCGATGCTGGCCGTGGGCATCCTGATCGCCTGCGGCACCATGTTCCCGCGGGTGCTGCTGGTCGCCATCGCCGTCCACCCGCCGATCTTCGGTGCACTGATCTGGCCACTGGCCGTCATGACGGTGCTGCTCTACGCCCCCGCCCTCTGGATGTGGCGCCAGGCGCGCAGCGACAAGTCGATCAAGAGCCCGGAACTGACGCAAAACCCGCTCGACCTGACCTCCGCGCTGCTGTTCGGCGCGCTGCTCACGGCCATCATGCTTGCCGCCGAATGGCTGCGCGAGTGGCTGGGCAGTGCCGGCCTCTACCTGCTGGCCGCCTCCTCGGGCGTGGCTGACGTCGACGCGATCAACCTCTCGTTGACCCGCATGGCGCGCGAATCGATCACGATCGAGACCGCCGTGATGGGCATCATCATCGCCTCGGCGGTCAACAACCTGGTCAAGACGGGCATGGCCGGCGCCATCGGCACCCGCCAACTCGGCCTGCATGTCGCCGGGCCGATGATCCTCTCGGTGGCCGCCGGGCTGCTCACCGCCTGGCTGATCTGATCAGCCCGCCCTGACCCGCCTTCCATCCCACCAGGCGAGCATCGCCGGCGTGAACAGCAGGGTCAGCGGGGTAGCGACCAGCAGGCCGCCGGCGATCGCCGTGGACAGCTGCACCCAGTACTGGGTCGACGGGGCGCCGATGGAGAACTCGCGACCGAAGAAGTCGATGGTCAGGCCCAAGATCATCGGCATCAGCCCCAATACCGTGGTGATGGTGGTCAGCAGCACAGGCCGTAGGCGCTGTGCACCGGTACGCAACGCCGCGTCCACCGGCTCGATGCCGTCGCGCCGCAACTGGTTGTAGGTATCGATCAGCACGATGTTGTTGTTGACCACCACCCCGGCCAGCGCGATCACGCCGATACCGCTCATCACCACGGAGAACGGCTCGGCACGCAGCAACAGACCCAGCAACACCCCGCTGGTGGAGAACACGATCGCCGTGAGCACCAGCAGGGCCTGGTAGACGCTGTTGAACTGGGTCACCAGGATCAACACCATCAGCACGATCGCGGTGAGGAACGCCAGGGACAGGAATCGCCCGGCCTCGGCCTGATCCTCCTGTTGCCCCCGCACCGAGAGCTCGATCTCCTCGGGCATCGGGTGGGCGGCCAGCCAGTCCTGCAAGGCGCGCACGCGCTCGTCGACCAGTTGCCCGGCGGCCACGTCGGCATCGACCGAGAGGGTGCGACGCCCGTCGACGCGGTGGATCACCCCGGTCTTGGGGGCGGGCACGAACTCGACGAAATTGCGCACCGGCACCAGGCCGGCCTGGGTGGGGACCCGCAGGTTCACCAGCTGGGCGAGATTGCGCTCGTCGAAGGGAAAACGCACCCGGATATCGACCTCCTCGTCGGCATCCTCGGGACGATAACCACCCAACGCCAGCCCGCCGGTGAGCATCTGCACGGCACGGCCCAGCAGATTGACGTCCGCACCGAAGCGCGCCGCCTCGCGATGATCCACCTCGAGGCGCATCTCGATGCCCGGCAACGGCCGGTTATCCTCGATATCGACAAACCCGCCCACCGCGGCCATGCCACGACGCAGATGCTCGATCGCCTCGACAAGCGGCTCGACGCCGGCGCCCCCATCCGTGGCGGAGACCTCCAGCGCCACTGGCTTGCCGGCGCTGGGTCCGCCGGACTCGGTCAAAAACTGCAGTTTCACCCCGGGCAGGTCGTCCAGGTCCTCGCGCAGGGCGGCGAGAATCTCGTCGGCCGGCGGCCGGCGCTGCCAGTCGACCAGGTCGAGCTGGATCACGCCGATCACGTCCTCGGCATAGTCCTGGGTCAGGCGCGCCTGCGGCGAGGCGATGCTGCGCGCATAGACGCTCTCGAATGCCGGGTGGTCATACAGCCGCGCCTCGACCCCGCGGACCATCTCGTCAACCTCCCAGACCGACAGGTCGCCGCGCGCCTGGATCTGGATCTGGGCAAAGCTCGGCTCGACCTCCGGGAAGAAATCCACCCCGCGGCCCAGCTCGCCGTAGGCGACGTAGAGGGCGGCGGTGAACAGCGCCACCCCAGCCAATGTTTGCCCGGGACGGGCGATCGCCCAGCGCAGCAGCCCGACATAGCGGGCGGTGGGACCATCCAGTTCATCGAACCGGCCCGCCTCGGCGGCCTGGATGTGGCGCACCTGCTCGGGGCGACTGGCGCCCTGACCGCGCGAGATGATCGCCGCGAGAATCGGGATGAACACCAGCGCCATCGCCAGCGACATCAGCAGCGTGACGATCACCGTCGCCGGCAGGTAGAACATGAACTCGCCCACCATCCCCGGCCAGAAGAGCATGGGGAAGAACACCGCCAACGTGGTGGCCACCGAGGCGACGATCGGCCAGGCCATGCGCTGGGCCGCGGCCAGGTAGGCGGCCCGTCCACGGTCTTCGGCGAGATACCGATCGGCCTGCTCGATCACCACGATCGCCCCGTCGACCAGCATGCCCACCACCAGGATCAGGGCGAACAGCACCACGATATTGAGCGTGAAGCCCATCAGGTACAGGATCAGCACCCCGCCGAGGAAGGCGCCGGGAATGGCCAGGCCCACCAACCAGGAGGACCGCCCGCCCAGGGCGAAAACGATGGTGAGCATCACCAGCAGGATGGCGGTGAGAACGTTGTTTTCCAGATCGCCGAGCAGGTCGTCGATCTCCTCGGCACTGTCCTGCAGGTAGCGCACCTGGATACCACCCGGCCAGTCGGCCTGCTCGGCTTCGATCACCTCGCGCGCCGCGGCGACGGTCTCGAGGATGTTCGCCCCGGCCCGCTTGCGGATCTCCAGCGACACGGCCGGCTCGCCGTCGATACGGGCGAACCCTTCCGGGTCCTTGAAGGTCCGGCGCGCCTCGCCGACTTCCTGGAAGGTGACCACGGTGCCCTCAAAGGCGATCACCGGCAGCTCGAGCACGTCACTGACCGACTCGATCACCCCCGGCACCTTGATGTTCAGCCGCCCGGCCCCGGAATCCAGCGCCCCGGCGGCCACCAGCTGGTTGTTGCGCTCGATCGCGGTGACCAGGTCGTTGAACGGCAGGCGGTAGGTTTCTAGCGTGCGCGGATCGACCAGCACCTCGAGGAGGTCCTCGCGATCGCCGCCGATCTCGACCTCGAGCACACCGGGCAGCGCCTCGATCCGGTCACGCAGGTCGCGGGCGCGCTGCACCAGGGTGCGCTCGGGCGCCGAGCCCGACAGCGTGGCGATCAGCACCGGGAACATCGACAGGTCGACCTCAGTGACCATCGGTTCCTCGACGCCTGGCGGCAGGTCGGGCCGGACCAGGTCCATCTCCTCGCGCACGTCAGCCAGTGCGCGGCGGTTGTCGTAACCGGGGTCGAAATCCAGCCGGATCAGGGCAAAACCCTCGCCGGCGCTGGCCTGCATTTCATCGAGCCCCTCGATGCCCGCCAACTCGCGTTCCAGCGGGCGGACCAGCAGCCGCTCGCTGTCCTCGGGCGAGATGCCCGGATAGGCGGCCGTGACGAAGAAGATCGGCACATCGACGTCCGGTGCGGCCTCCTTGGCTATCTGGACGTACGCCATCCCGCCGGCCGCCAGCAGTGCCAGCAGCACCAGCAGCACGCTGCGCGAGCGGGAGAACAGCGCGGCGAGCAATCCGTTCACCGCGCACCCTCCGCCGTGGGCACCACCTCGATGGCATCGCCGTCACGCACGAATCCCTGCCCAAGCGAGATCAAACGCACCGTGCCGTCTAGGCCGGTTACCCAGACCTGCTCGGCATCGGCGCGGATCGGCGTGACCGGCACGAAACGGGCTTTCAGCTCGCCCGAGTCTGCTTCCACGGCCACCTTGACGCCCAGCTCGCCCGCCTCGTTCTGCGAGATCAACGCGGGGGAAAGGGCATGCGCGCGCACCTGTTCGACGGGTATCTCGACCGTCACGCTGGTACCCGACGGCAGATTTCGCTCCGGGTTGGCCACCTGCACCCGGGCCCGGAAGGTCCGTGTCTCGTCTTCCGCGACGGTCGAGACGTAACGCACCGTGCCCTCGCGAACCTGATCGTCCAGAAACGTCACCCGGGCAACCTGCCCTTCCTCGACCTCGTGAATGCGGTGCTGCGGGATGCGCACCACGGCGCGCAACGGGTTGTTCTCGACGATCTCGGCGACCGGCTCGCCCACCGCGACCACGTCACCGACGCGAACGATCTGCCGATTGAGCACACCCGCGATCGGGGTGGGGATTTGCGTGTGCGCGATATCGAGCTCGATGGCGGCCACCCGGGCCCGCGCGGCCTCGAGCTCGGCACGGGCGCGCTCGGCCGCCAGGCGTCCCTGAAAGCCCTGGTCGGCCAGTCGGCTCGACGCGTCGAAATCGCCCTGCGCGCGCCGCTCTGCCGCCTTCGCCTCGCTCAAGCGCGCGGGTCGATCATCCAGTTCAAGCCGCGCGAGCAACTGGCCGGCTTCCACCACCGCGCCCTCCTCGACCGGGGTCTCGGCGACCTCGCCCCCCGTCTTGGCCCGCACCCGCACCACCTGCTCGGGCTCGACCTGCCCCTGGAGTTGCAACACCCGCTCGACCGACTGCGCGTGACTGGTAGTCACAGCCACCTTCACCGTGGCGCTGCGCTCGCGCGTGTCGAGCGGCGGAGCATCGTTGTCGCCCGTCAGCACCCAGCCAAGCAGCAACAAGGCGAGCAGCAGGAGAACCAATCGACCCGCGTTACGGGATAACCATGACGTCATCGTGAACCATTCCTGTCAGTGGCATGTGTTGTGGCTGCGTTGAAAGGCCCTGCAAGTGAACGAGGTCAAGGGCCACTCCCACACGGGACGACACACCCAATCGCCGGATCATGTCAGCGAGACCAGTGGCCAACTCTTAGCCCACCCCACCCGCCGGACGGCGGGATATGGCCCGGGATATCGCCCGGGATATCGCCTTGTAGAGCTCCATCAATGCGAACGACCCCACGCCGACCGCGAGGATCAACAGGCCGTCGGCCAGCGACACGGCCTCGGTGGCGAATACCGCCTGCATCGCCGGCAGGTAGGTCATCAGCAGCTGGGCGAGCGTGACGGCGATCACGGCCAGCCAGACGGGACGCATGCCGCGGATCAGGTCGAGGCTAAGCGACGAGCCGTGGAGGTTGCGGATAAAGAACAGCTGGAATATCTCCAGCACCACCAAGGTATTCATCGCCATCGTGCGAGCCAGTTCCAGCGAATACCCCTGCGCGATCGCGTAGTGGTAGACGCCGAAGACCGCGCCGAGAAAAATTACCGCCACCAGCGCGATGTAGATCAGCCAGCCGCCGGTGAGAATCGGCTCGTTGCGCGGCCGGGGCGGTCGGTCCATCACGCTCGATTCACTGGGCTCGAACGCCAGCGCCAGTCCCAGCGTGACGGCGGTGACCAGGTTGATCCAGAGGATCTGGATCGGCGTTATCGGCAAGGTGAGTCCCGCAAGCAGGGCAACGACGATGGTCAGCGCCTCACCGGCGTTGGTCGGCAGGGTCCAGCTGATGACCTTCTTGATGTTGTCGTAGACGGTCCGCCCCTCGCGGATTGCGGCCACGATCGAGGCGAAGTTGTCATCGGCCAGCACCAGATCCGCGGCCTCCTTAGCCGCCTCGCTGCCCTTGCGCCCCATGGCGATACCCGCATCGGCGCGCTTGAGGGCCGGGGCATCGTTGACCCCATCACCGGTCATCGCCACGCTCTGGCCCAGTGCCTGCAACGCCTCGACCAGCCGCAGCTTGTGTTCGGGACTGGTGCGGGCGAACACGTCGACCTCGGCCACGCTCTGGGTCAGTTCGGCATCCGAGAGGTTTTCTATCTCTGCGCCGGTCAGCGAGCGATCGGGCCGCTCCAGTCCGACCCGGGCGGCGATCGCGCGGGCCGTGCCGGCGTGATCGCCGGTGATCATCTTGACGCGAATACCGGCCCGCCGGCACTCGGCCACCGCCTCGATCGCCTCGTGGCGCGGCGGGTCGGAAAGCCCCACGAGTCCCAGCAGGATCAGCCCATCGGCCACCTCGGCACGCTCAAGCACGGTTTGGGACGGCTCGACCGGACGATAAGCCAGAGCCAGCACCCGCTGGCCTTCACCGGCCAGCGCCTCGGCCCGCTCGGCCCAGAACGCCTGATCCAGTGCCTCGGTTTTCTCCCCGCCTGTGGCCTGTTGATCGCACATCGCGAGCACCGCCTCGGGCGCCCCCTTGACCGAAATGGCCGCATGGCCCTCGTGATCGTGGTCGAGCGTCGCCATGAAGCGATGCGCCGCATCGAAGGGGATTGCATCATTGCGCCGCCAGCGCGCCCTTTCGTCGGCCAGATCCAGCCCGGCCCGTCCGGCCATGGCCAGCAGGGCCCCCTCCATTGGATCGCCCTCGACCCGCCAACCATTCTGATCGCTGCGCAGGTAGGCGTCGTTGCACAGCATCCCCGTGCGCGCGAGTCGTTCGAATGACGCCGGCGCCGACTGCCCGGCCGGCTGGTCGCCGACGAACAGCTCGCCGGTGGGCGCATAACCCTCGCCCGTGATCGTCAGGGTCGCCTCGACCAGCGCCACCTCGGTGACCGCCATCTCATTACGGGTCAACGTACCGGTCTTGTCGGTGCAGATCACCGACACCGAGCCGATCGTCTCGATGGCCGGCAGACGCCGGACGATCGCCTGCCGACGGGCCATTGCCTGCACGCCCACGGCCAGGGTGATGGTCAGCACGGCCGGCAGGCCTTCGGGAATCGCCGCGACAGAGAGCCCAACCACGGCGATGAAGGCCTCCTCGAAGGCCATCCCCCACCACCAGACGCCACCCGCGAGAATCAGGCCGGCGGCTACGAGGATCACGGCGGTCAGCCACCGGCCGAAACGGTCCATCTGCGTTAGCAGTGGCGTGGTCAGGGTCTGCACGCCGGCGATCAGGCCGGAAATCCGGCCCAGTTCGGTATGCGTCCCGGTGGCTGTGATCACGCCCCGGGCCGCCCCTCGGGTCACGAGCGTGCCGCTGTAGGCCATCGATCGCCGGTCACCCAGCGGGGCCTCGGTCTCGACCGCCTCGATCGACTTTTCCTCGGCCAGTGATTCGCCGGTCAATACCGCCTCGTCGACGTGCAGGTCATGGACCTCGATCAAGCGCAGGTCGGCCGGCACCCGGTCACCGGCCTCCAGCAGCACGACATCGCCCGGCACCAGATCGTCGCCCGGAATCGGCTGGCGTTGGCCGTCACGGACCACGGCCGCCTTGAGGGCCAGCATGTGACGAATGGCATCCATCGCCTGCTCGGCGCGCCCTTCCTGAACGAAGCCGATCAGCGCATTGGCCAGCACGACCGCCAGGATGACGGCGGTATCGATACCGTGACCCAGCAGGGCGGTCACGGCCGCCGCGCCCAGCAGCACGTAGATGAGGATATTGTGGAAATGGCGTAGCAGGCGCCGCCAGGCAGGCGGGCGTGGTGCCTCGGGCAGGCGATTGGCGCCGAAACGCTCGAGGCGCTCGCTCACCTCGGCGGCCGTCAGTCCCTCGGGGCGACTCTCAAGGCCCGCCAACACCACGTCGGGCGACTCGGCATGCCAGTACCGGCTCGATGGAAACTCCTCGCTCATTTCCGCCTCCTTAAGCGAACCACACCGCCACCCCCCATCCTCCTCCCCAATCCTCCTGGAGAGTATTACCGCGATCGATCACGAACGCGAGGCACGTTCTCAGCCGGCGGCCGCCTCGTCCATCGCCCGGTTGGCGAGCTGGTCGGCACGCTCGTTTTCCGGGTGCCCGACATGACCGCGGGTCCAGTGCCAATGGACATGATGCCGATCGGCCGCCTGCTCGAGACGCTTCCAGAGATCGGCGTTCTTGACCGGCTTGCCGGCAGCCGTGCGCCAGTTGCGCCGCCGCCAGTTGTGGATCCACTCGGTGATGCCCTGGCGCACGTATTGCGAATCGGTGGTCAGGTGCACCTCGCAGGGCTCCCTGAGCGCCTCAAGCGCCTCGATGGCCGCGGTCAGCTCCATGCGGTTGTTGGTGGTCTCGGTGTCCGCTCCCCACAGGTCGCGTTCGTGCTCGCCGAAGCGCAAGACCGCCCCCCAGCCGCCGGGGCCGGGATTGCCACGGCAGCCGCCGTCGGTCCAGACATGTACCACCTTGCGGCTTGTCGAGGTGTCGTTCGAGTCGTGATCCATGATGGGTGACTTAATCTAGAGCTTATCGATGAACGGATGAAGACTGGCGGCGCATGCCGGCGACCTCGCCACGCACCGGCTGACCGACCAGGGAGGCAAACCGGAAGGCGGACTTGGGCCGACTGGGACGCGCCACCCGTCGGGTCGCGTCGATGACATACAGCCCATTGAGGAACCAGGCCCACTCGTCAGTCAACCGCCGGAACCGCTCGCCTCGCCGGTAGGCGTTCTCGCGGCACCACGGCGTCACACCACCGAGCGGCTCGATCGCGTCAATGCGATAGCCCAATACGCGCAGCCAATCGACCACTCGCCAGGTCGGGTGGTGATGACCAATCCCCAAGGGCGCATGACAGCCCGGCCAGAAGCGCGAGCGCAGGTGTAGCAGGCTCGCCGGGTTCAGCCCGACGATCAGCAGCCGCCCCTCGGGGCGCAACGTTCGGTCGATCTCGCGCAGGATCTCGTGCGGGTTGCGCCGATCCTCGAGCACGTGCAACGCGATCACCAGATCGGCGGCCTCGCTCTCGATCGGCAAGGCATCGAGCTCGACCGGCAGCGACCCGGCCTGACTACCCATCCGACCGCCCGGGGGGCCGGCGAGCACGCGGTGATCGATGCGCAACTGCCGCTCCCAGCCGAACCGCCGCTCGAATTCCAGCCCCGATTCACCCAGCACCAGCGCGTGGTAACCGAAGGCCGTTTCCGCCCGCCGGGCGAGCATGGCAACCAGATCAGCGGCCACCAGCCGGCCGACGGGACCACGATACCAGTCGGCCGCGGCCACGCTGGCGTCAAGCGCACTGTCCTTGTCTGGGTTCTGACTCACGGCATCCTCATGCAGGTAAGGGAGGTCTGCAAGCAGGCCTTCCTCAGGCCACTTCGCGCTCGCCCGGCGACCAGCGCACCACCCGCCGGGCGGCGAGCATCAGCGCAAACGCCAGCAGGCTGGCGAGCGTCATCGCGGCGAAGGCCATATCGGGCTCCACTCTACCCCAGAGCAGCCCGGCAAGGTACAGGCCAAGCGCTGCGCCACCGCCGTAGCTGGCCGCCGACAGGATCGCCTGGCCGCGCGCGTGGGCGCGCCCCGGAAACTGGTGGTCGACCACCCAGATGCCCACCGCGTGGGTCATGCCGAAACTGGCCGCGTGCAGCAGCTGGGCGAACAGCAGCCAGCCGAGCACATCGGCCTGGTAGCCGATCAACAACCAGCGCAGCGCCATCAGGCCGATCGCGATCAGCAACAGACCCAATGGCGCGAAGCGGTTGCGCAGCCCCGGCAGCAGGAAGAACAGCACGATCTCGGCCACCACGCCCAACGCCCACAGCAGGCCGATGGCCGTGGCCGAATAGCCCAGGTCGGCCAGGTGGACGGAGAAAAACGCGTAGTAGACGCCGTGGGAGAGATTGATCAGGAACGAGCCGGCAAAAAAGGCCAGCATGGCCGGCTCCTTGAGCCGATCCCGGATCGAGACGGGGCGCGCGCCGGTCTCACGCGGCAAGCCCGGTTCGGGCACCCGCCACAGCACCACCGCCAGCGCGACCAGCGCCACGGCCATCAGCCAGGGCACGGCGACCAGACCGACACGGTCGATCAACGCGCCCAGTCCCACCGAGGCGACGATGAAACCGATCGAGCCCCAGGCACGCAACGCGGGATAGCGCTCGGGCGCCGGGCCGGTCAGGCGCAGGGCGGCGACGTCCAGCTGGGAGAGTAGCGGCTGCCAGAAAAAGCCGAAGGCCACCAACAGCACCATCCAGCCCACCAGTCCCGCACCGATGCCGGCAAGCAGGGCCAAGCCGACGGCCAGCACGGCACTCACCAGTGACGTGGCGACCAGCCAGACGATCACTCGGCCGCTGTGGTCGACCATCCAGCCGAGCAGGGGCGGCGCGACAAGCTTGGCGGCCATCACCATCGCGAGCATCGCCCCGACCGTGTCGGGGCCGAAGCCCTGCTCGATCAGGTAGGGGCTGAAATACGGCAGGTAGATCCCTAGCCCGAGGAAGAAGGCGAAGTACCCAAGCCGGATCGGGTTCAACCGGACCGCCTCGCCCTGCCCTGCCGGGGTCGTGCTCATCGACCGGGTGTCGAGCCGTCCCCGGCCGGGACCACCGGCGTGTCGGTGGTGAGATCACCGCACTGCCCGCGTTGGCGCATGGCGTGATCCATCAGGGTGAGCGCCAGCATCGCCTCGGCAATCGGCGTCGCCCGAATGCCCACGCAGGGATCGTGGCGGCCGGTGGTGACCACCTCGGTGGTCTCGCCCTGCATGTCGACGCTGCGCCCGGGCAGGCGGATGCTGGAGGTGGGCTTGAGCGCCAGGTGGGCGACCACGTCCTGACCGCTGGAGATGCCCCCGAGCACGCCGCCGGCGTGATTGGAAAGAAACCCATCCGGCGTGATCTCGTCGCGGAACTCGGTACCGCGGGCGGCGATACAATCGAAACCGCTACCGATCTCCACGCCCTTGACCGCGTTGATGCCCATCAGGGCATGCGCGATGTCGGCATCCAGGCGGTCGAACACCGGCTCGCCCCAGCCCGGCGGGCAGCCTTCGGCCCGCACGGTGACCTTGGCGCCGACCGAGTCACCGGATCGACGCAGGTCGTCCATGAAGGTCTCGAGCTCGGCCACCTGGTCGGCGCAGGGCCAAAAGAACGGGTTCTCGCCAACCGTCTGCCAGTTAAAGCAGTCGTCATTGAGGACGATGGGACCGAGTTGGGAGAGGTGCCCGCGTACGCTCACGCCGTGCATCTGTGCCAGCCACTTCTTGGCGATCGCACCGGCAGCCACCCGCATGGCCGTCTCGCGGGCCGACGAGCGCCCGCCGCCCCGGTAGTCGCGGTGACCGTACTTCTGCCGGTAGCTGTAATCGGCGTGTCCCGGGCGGAACTGCTCGGCGATCTTGGAGTAGTCCTTGGAGCGCTGGTCGATGTTCTCGATCAACAGCCCGATGGGCGTGCCGGTGGTCTCGCCCTCGAAGACCCCCGAGAGGATGCGCACCTGGTCGGGTTCACGCCGCTGGGTGGTGTGCCGGGAGGTGCCCGGCCGGCGTCGATCGAGATCGGCCTGCAGGTCCTCCTCGGAGAGTTTCAGGCCCGGCGGGCAGCCATCGACGATCGCGCCGAGCGCCGCTCCGTGGGATTCGCCGAAGGTCGTGACCCGAAACAGGGTGCCGAAGGTGTTGCCTGCCATACGTGTTATCCCAAAAACTGGCCGTTCCAAAACTGGCGCTCGCCGTGGCCACGACGAGCAATTGCCTCCCGCGCGGGCGACCCCGCGGGGCATGCTAAAATGCGCGGCCCAACGCCGACGGCAGCCGCCGTCACGGCGACCTCGAGCCGGCGGACACGCCTGAGCCAAAGACTGCAGAGTATACCTGCCCGATCCGGACACTTCCCAAGACTAGCCGTCCATGCCCATCGAGCTCATCTCCTCCATCGACCGGCAGGCCCGCACCCGCCCGGATGCCCGCGCGCTGGGCGATCGGCACCAATGGCTGGGCTACGCCGAGCTGACCGGTCGGCTCCACGCCGCACGAGGCGCGCTGCGCGCGCTCGATCTTGCGACGGGCGACCGCGTGGTGGTCTGGGCGGGTAAATCGGTCGACACCGTCGTCTGGCTGCTGGCCCTGCTCGCCGAGGACATCGTGCCGGCCCCGGCGCACCCGGGGCTCAAGCCCGAGCAGGTGGGTCACCAACTCGCCCGCTGCGAGGCCCGCGGCCTGCTCGCCGATCGCGCCCGGCTGAGGCAATACGGCCAATCCGCATTCGACGCCGACTGGGGCTGGTGGGCAACCGGGGTTGATGCCCCGCAGGACTTGCCCACCCCCGACGCCGACAACGCAGTCGACCTGACGGCCCGCGAGAATGGGACAACCCCCGACCGCCTGGCCATGCTGTTCTTCACCTCCGGCAGCACCGGCCTGCCCAAGGGCGTGATGGTCAGCGAGGGCAATCTCGATACCGGCACCCGCCTGGTGGCCGACTACCTCGACCTGCGGCAAAGCGACGTGGTCGCCGCCGTGCTGCCGCTGGCCTTCGACTACGGCTTCTCGCAAATCACGACCGGGCTGGCCCGCGGGGCGGCGGTCTACCTCGACGACTACCTGCTGCCCGCCGACCTCAAGCGCCCGCTATTGCGCGAGCAAGCGACGGTCTTCGCCGGCACGCCCGGCCTGCTGGTACCGCTGTCCCGACAATCCTGGCTCCATGAGGCCCCGGGCCTGCGCGTACTGACCAATTCCGGCGGCGCCCTGCCGGTGGCGGCCGTTCGCCGACTGCGCGAGGCGCGCCCGGCCACAAAACTATTCCTGATGTACGGTCTAACCGAGGCCTTCCGCGCCACGTACCTGCCGCCCGAGGAGGTCGAGGCCCACCCGGACGCCATCGGCTACCCGCTGCCCGAGACGACGATCGGCGTGGTCGATCCGGACGGCCGGCTACTCGGGCCGGGCGAAAGCGGGGAGTTGGTGCAGGGCGGGCCGCTGGTCACGCAGGGCTACATCAACGACCCGGATGCCACCACACAACGCTTCCGTCCCCCGCCGCCCGGTTGGCCGGATGAGACGGCCGAGCGCGTGGTCTTCAGCGGCGACCGGGGGCGCCTGGACCAAGCGGGACGCCTGCATTTCGAGGGCCGACTCGACCAGCAGATCAAGGTGGCCGGCTTTCGCATCAGCCCCGAGGAGATCGAGTCGGTGGCCACCGCCGCCCCCGGTATCGAGGAGGCGGTCGCCGTGGGTGAGCCCGATGCGGAAAGCGGCAACCAGCGATTGGTCCTGCACGTCGCGCCACGGCACGCGGATATCGAGGCACTTCGCCACCATCTGCGCGCCCACCTGGCCCCTTATCAGCAACCGGCGGCGATCAAGACCCATGCCGCCCTGCCCCGCTCGGCCAACGGCAAATTCGACCGCCGGGCCCTGACCGTGACGGAGGAGACCTGAACATGGCCAGACACGACCCGAAACTCGATCCGGCCACCGGCGAGGCAACCCTCGAGCGCACCCTCGGCGCCCTGGCCAATTGCTGGGGGCGGGAGAACGGCCACCTGTCGATCGACGGCCAACCGCTTTCGGCCCGACTCCCCCAGACCCCGGCCTATCTTTACAGCCGGCGCTGTCTCGACGCGGCGGTCGCCTCACTGCGTTCGGCGCTGCCCGGCTCCATCGGGATCCACTACGCCATCAAGGCCAACCCGTTCCCGCCGCTGGTGCGGCACCTCGCCGCGCTGGTTGATGGCTTCGACTGCGCCTCGCTGGACGAGATGCGGCTGGCCCGCGAGGTGGCCGGCCCCGAGCAGAAACTCTCGATCGCCGGGCCGGCCAAGTCGCGTGCCGAGCACCGCTACGCGATCGAGGCCGGCATCACCATCAACGCCGAGTCAGTCGGCGAGCTGGAGCGGATCATGGTTGCGGCCCGATCCACGGGGCGGCGTGCCCGGGTCGCCTTGCGGGTCAACCCGCCGTTCGCGCTCAAGGGCTCGGGTATGCACATGGGCGGTGGCGCGCGGCCCTTCGGCATCGACAGCGAAGTGATCCCCTCCTTGCTCGAACAGCGCGAGACGCTCGCCGAGGGCGGCATCGACCTGGTCGGGCTGCACCTGTTCGCCGGTTCGCAGAGCCTGGATGCCGAGGCCATCGCCGCCACACTGGGTGCCTGGACCGACCTGCTGCGCGAGTGGCAGCAGACCACCGGATTCACCCCGGCGGAGCTGATCATCGGGCCGGGGCTGGGCGTGGCCTATCACCCCGGCGATCGACCGCTGGATCTCGCGATCCTCGCACCGGCGTTTGCCCGCCTGGACGAGGAACTGGCCGCGCTGGGCGAGAGCGGCGGCCGGCGCATCGACACGCGCCTGGAACTGGGGCGTTTTTTGGTCGCCGGTGCCGGCATCTACCTGACACGGGTGGTCGATCGCAAGATCTCCCGCGGCACCACGTATCTCGTCTGCGACGGGGGCATGCACCACCACCTGGCCCTCTCCGGCAACCTCGGTGCCGTGTTGCGACGGAACTGGCCGTTGGTCGCGGTCGACCGTCTCGACGACCCGATGAGCGAAACGGTCGACATCGCCGGGCCGCTGTGCACGCCGCTGGACGTACTGGGCAAGAACCAACCCCTGCCGCCACTGGCCCCCGGCGACTGGCTGGGCGTGCTGCAGTCGGGCGCCTACGGCGCGTCTGCCTCGCCGAGCGGTTTTCTCTCCCGCGAGCCGGCGACCGAATACTTGATCTGACCACCGGGGTGACCAACACTCCCCCGCATGGAACCTCGACGCGGGTCACCATGCCGCACCCGCCTCCCGCGCCATATCAGCCATCGCGCCGAGGCTCCCCAATCAACACCCTGCCGATTCCCAAGCCCATGCCGCATACGCCTTCCACTCCGGTGACGGACACGTTATCGACTCGGCCCGACGCCGGTCAGCACTTTCGCCGGTTTCTGCTGGTCAATGCCGCGCTGTTGCTGATCTCGTTGCTCGCCAACCTGATCCTGGAACGGCCCGTGTTCTCGCTGGTGCATGCCCTGATGCTCGCGGCGGTGGGAGTCAGTTGGGGCGTGGCGGCGCGCTGGGGCTGGCGGGTGGCCAAGCGCTGGTATCTGGCGGCGTTGATGCCCTACCTGATCAGTTTTGCCTTCATCGGGCAGATCGAGAGCTTCGACATCCTCTGGATGCTGCTCTTCCCGCCCATCGCGGCCTTCCTGGTCGAGCGCCCGCGTAGCCTGATCCTGTGGGACGCGACCTTCCTCGCCCTGGTGGCGGGCGTCTACACCCTCCACTGGACGCGCCTCTATCCGCTGCTATACACGGACATCGCGCTGGGCGCGCAGCTGACCGCCCTGTTCTTCCTCGCGGTGATCAGCTGGTTCATACAGGGCTACAAGGCGCAATTGGCCGACATGCAGCGCGCCTTCCGTCAGCAACTGGAGCGTCAGGTCGAGGACGGCCTCCAACAGATCCGCGGCCTCAACCGGGAACTGGAATCGACCCAGACCGATCTGGTGCGTCTGCTGGGCGAGCTCTGCGAGGCCCGTTCCGAGGAAACCGGCAACCACGTCGCCCGTGTCGCTGCCTATGCCCGGCACCTGGCGACACTCGCGAACCTGCCCGAACATCACGTCATCCTGATCCACCAAGCCGCCCCACTGCACGACGTGGGCAAGATCGCCGTCCCGGACCGGATTCTCAACAAGCCCGGCCGCCTGACGGACGAGGAATTCCGCGAGATGCAGGCGCACACCCACCGCGGTCACGACATCCTCAAGGCCTCTGGCCGCTCACTGCTGCAGGCGGCGGCCACCATCGCCCACGAGCATCACGAGCGCTGGGATGGCAAAGGCTATCCACGCGGGCTGTCGGGCACCGGTATCTCGATCGAGGGCCGCCTGGTGGCGATTGCCGACGTCTTCGATGCCCTGTCGTTCAAGCGGGTCTACAAGCCGGCCTGGGAAGATGAGCGCATCCGGCACCTGTTCGCCACCGAGCGTGGCCGGCAGTTCGATCCCGACCTGACCGACCTGTTTCTCGATCATTACGCGGATTTCGTTACCCTGCGTGACCGCTCCGGCTGACGTCGCGGCCGGTCAATCTGTCAGGGCAACAGGCGGCGCACTGGGGCAAAGGAGCGTCGATGGATCGGGCTGGGGCCGAGTTCGGCCAGGGCGGCCAGGTGCACGGCCGTGGGATAGCCCTTGTGACGGGCCAGGCCGTAACCGGGATGCTCGGCATCGAGGGCGACGATTTGCCGATCGCGGGACACCTTGGCCAAGATCGAGGCCGCGGCGATGGCCGGGTCGGAGGCATCCCCACCAATCAACGCCCGGCCCAGCACCGGCAGCTCCGGGCAGCGGTTGCCATCGATGTGCGCCCGGTCGAAGACATGACCGTCATTGAGCAGGGCCAGCACGGCCCGGCGCATGGCAAGCATGGAGGCGTGCAGGATATTGAGCTCGTCGATCTCGGCCACGCTCGCCTCGGCGATCGCCCAGCCGGCTGCCCGTTCACGGATCTCGTCGAAAAGCGCCTCACGCCTGCGCTCGGTCAGCTTCTTGGAGTCATCCAGCAGGCGAATCGGGCGGGCGGGGTCGAGGATTACGGCGGCAGCGACCACCGGGCCGGCCAGCGGCCCGCGCCCCGCCTCGTCCACGCCGCAATAGCAGCCCGCATGGTCCAGATCGTCAAACAAGTCGGCTTGCGGCATACTCGCGCCCATTCGTTGTTACCACCTTTGTTTCCGGGGGCTGCTTGGATTCCCAGACCCATCGCCATTCTCACCCGCGCCTCCTGATCGCCGCCGGCGAGGCCTCCGGCGACATGTACGCCGCCGAGCTGATGCCGCGCCTGGCCGAGCGCCTGCCCGGCCTGAGCGCCTTCGGGCTGGGCGGGGCGCAGTCGCGGGCCGCGGGCATCGAGACGATCGTCGACATGGACCAGGTGTCCGTGATGGGCCTGGTCGAGGTATTACGTCACTACGGTCAGCTACGTGCAGCAATGAACACCCTGGTCGAGGCGCTCGATCGCGATCGGCCGGATCTCGTCATCGTGATCGATTTCCAGGAGTTCAACCAGCGCCTGGCGAAGGCCGCCAAGGCGCGCGGCATCCCGGTGCTGTTTGTCGTCGCGCCGCAGGTCTGGGCCTGGCGAGCGGGACGAGCCAGGCACTTTGATCGCTACGCCGATCACCTGGCGGTGCTGTTCGATTTCGAGGTGCCGTTGTTCGCCGCACACGGCCTGCCCACCACCCACATCGGCCACCCGCTGATCGAGCTGATCGACCGCGAGGCACCCGACCGGGCCGAGGCCCGCCAAACCCTGTCCTTGTCCGCCGAGGACACCGTCATCGGCCTGCTCCCGGGCAGCCGTCGCGGCGAGATCGAACGCCTGTTGCCGGGCTTTATCGCCACGGCCGAGCGCCTGCTCGAGGCGGATCCCACCCGCCGGTTCATCCTACCGCGGGCCGACTCTATCGATGCCGACTGGCTGGGCGAGCGCATCGCGGAATGCGCGCCCTCGGCGCGACTCCACGAACGCTTGACCATCACGACAAGCGGCGCACGTCGCGTGATGGCCGCCAGCGACGCCCTGCTGATCGCCAGCGGCACCGCCTCGTTGGAGGCGGCGCTGATCGGCACGCCCATGGTGATCGCCTATCGCAGCAATCGCCTGACCTATGCCTTGGCACGCCACCTGGTGCGCATCGAGCACATCGGCCTGCCCAATATCATCCTCGGTCGCGAGGCCGTCCCCGAGCGACTGCAGGATGCGGCGACGCCCGAGCAGCTGGCCGAGGACATCGAGCAATTGCTCTCGCCCGACGGGTCAGCGTCTCAGCGCACGGCCCTGAGGGAAATTCGCGGTCGACTGGGTCAGCGGGGGGCATTCGACCGTCTGGCCGACCTCGCCACCGGCATGATTACCGACAACGCCTGACTCAGGACTCGCCGGTCAGTCTTTTCGGATCGAGCAGCTCGGCGAGCGTAGCCTCGTCGAGGTCGGTCATCTCACGCGCCACATCAATCACCGCCCGCCCCTCGGCATAGGCCCGCTTGGCGATCGCCGCACCGGCCTCGTAGCCGATCACCGGATTCAAGGCCGTCACCAGGATCGGGTTGGCCGCGAGATCACGCTCAATGCGTTCATGGTTGACGGTGAAACCGGCAATCGCCTTGTCGGCCAGCAGACGCGAGGCGTTGCTGCCCAGCGTGATCATCTCGTCGAGGTTGGCCGCCACCACCGGGAACATCACGTTGAGCTCGAAGTTGCCCGACTGCGCGGCCATGGCCACCGCGTGATCGAGCCCCTGGATCTGCACGGCGACCATCGCGACCGATTCGGGCACCACCGGGTTGACCTTGCCGGGCATGATCGAGCTGCCCGGCTGCAGCGCCGGCAGGCTGATCTCGCCCAGGCCGGCCAGCGGACCGCTGTTCATCCAGCGCAGGTCGTTGGCGAGCTTGTGCAGGAAGGCCGCCAGCCCGCGCAGGGCCGAACTCAACGCCAGCGAGTCGTCCTGCACGCTCATACCGACGGCCGGGTGGGCCAGGCGTGCGAAGGGTCGATCCCGATCGAGATCACGGTTGAGCGCATCGATGGCGGCGTCGGCAAAGCCTTTCGGCGCATTCAGGCCGGTCCCCACGGCCGTGCCGCCCAACGGCAGGGCGAGATTGCGATCACGCGCCTGTTCGAGGGCGACTCGCCAGCCGCGCAGTTGCTCGACGAAACCCTCGAGCACCTGGTCGAAGCGAATCGGGGTCGCATCCATCAGGTGCGTCCGCCCGGTCTTGACCACGCCCGCCAGTTCGCGCGCCCGGCCGAGCAACACGGTCTCCAGGTGCGCCAGCGCCGGCAGCAGGTCGCGCTCGACCCGCCGCACCGACATCACGCGGATCGCGCTGGGCACCACGTCGTTGGAGCTCTGGCTCATGTTGACGTGGTCGTTGGGGTGCACGCACGCCTCAGCACCGGCGAGGTGGGCGATCACCTCATTGACGTTCATGTTGCTCGAGGTGCCCGAGCCCGTCTGATAGACGTCGACCGGAAAGGCATCACGGAACTCGCCCTCGGCCAGGCCGGCGGTCAACCGGTCCGCCACGCCCACGATGGCCTCGGCGCGAACCGTGTCCAGCGTGCCGAGGGCTCGATTGCCCCGCGCACAGGCCGCCTTCAACCGGCAGAGGGCATCGATGAAGGCCACCGGCATGGGCCGGCCGCTGACGGGGAAATTGTCTACCGCCCGCTGGGTCTGCGGACCGTAGAGGGCATCGGCCGGCAGGCGCACCTCGCCCAGGCTGTCGTGCTCGATGCGTTCGGCAGAGTTAGTGGCAGTCATGGCGTCGATGGGGCGGGATCAAGGGGTGGACAAAGGGGTAGAGCAAGGTGGCGCGGATCGCCTGAGACGCCCACGCTACCGGGTTCGGGGGTCAGCGGGTAATGCCACGCTCGCTTTCGCGAATGAAGGCAAGCATCTCGGTCAGCGCCGGCTCGGTCTCGGCGGCCTGCTCGAACTCGGTCCACACCAGGTCATCGCCCTGGCGCTTGACCAGCTGGCGGAAGCAGCGGTTGAGCAGCGTGATGGTTTCGGCCGAGAACCCACGGCGCTTGAGCCCTTCCTTGTTCAGGCCGATCGCACGCGCCCGCGCGCCGTCGGCCATCACGAACGGCACCACGTCCTTGGACACCTTGGAAAAGCCACCGATGAAGGCGTGCGCGCCAATGTGACAGAACTGGTGAGCAACGGCGAACCCGCCGAAGATGGCATGCTCGCCCACCTCGACGTGGCCGGCGAGCGAGGCGGCGTTCGCGAGAATGACGTGGTCACCCACCAGGCAATCGTGGGCCACATGCGCGTAGGCCATCACCAGGATGTCCGAGCCCAGTCGGGTCAGTCCGCCGCCACCGGCGGTACCCCGGTGGATGGTGGAAAACTCGCGAATGCGGTTGCGATCACCGATCTCGAGAAAGGTGCGCTCGCCGGCGAACTTGAGGTCCTGGGGCACCTCGCCCACGACGGCATGGCTGAAGATATGATTGTCCGTACCGATTCGGCACGGCCCCTTGATCACCGTGTGCGACTCGATGACCGTGTTGGCACCAATCTCGACCTCGCCTTCGATGATCGTAAAGGGGCCGACCTGCACACTCTCGTCCAAACGGGCCTCGTCACTGATGATCGCGCTCGGATGAATCATTCGATCACTTCCTTGGCCACACACTTGACCGTGGCACGCGACGCCAGCTCGTCGCCGACGTGTGCCGTGCAATTGAAGATCCCCATGCCGCGGGCCATGCGCTTGATCTCCACCCGGATGGTGAGCTGATCGCCCGGCTCGACCATGCGACGGAACGTCACGTCATCCAGCCCAACCAGCATGTAGAGCGCATTATCCTTCGGCTTGCCACCGTTGGAACTGAAGGCAAGCACCCCAGTCGCCTGCGCCATTGCCTCGGTGATCAGCACGCCCGGCATGATCGGCCGGACCGGGAAATGCCCCTGGAAAAACGGCTCGTTGAAGGTCACGTTCTTGATGGCGACCAGGTACTCATCGGCCTTCCAGTCGACCACCCGGTCGATCAGCAGAAACGGGTATCGGTGCGGCAGGAGATTCATGATCTCCGGCACCATCATGGTGTTGTCTTCGCTCACGAATCATCCTCGGGCGTCGGCGTGTCACCGAGCCGCTTTTCCAGTTGTTTGACCCGGCGTGCGAGCCGGTCGAGTTGTTTGAAGCGCGCGGCGTTTCGATGCCAGCGCTCGTTCGTGTCCAGCGGCGTGCCAGCCGAGTAGACCCCCGGCCGGTGGATCGAACGGGTGACCATCGACATGCCAGTAATGTGCACGTTGTCGGTCAGGCTAAGATGGCCAGCGAGCCCGACGCCTCCACCCAGGGTGCAGTAACGGCCGACCTCGCTCGATCCCGCCAGGCCGGCACAGCCAGCGATCGCCGAATGCTCGCCGATGCGCACGTTGTGCGCGATCTGAATCAGGTTGTCGAGCTTGACGCCATCGGCGATCACCGTGTCATCCAGCGCCCCGCGATCGATGGTGGTGTTCGCGCCAATATCGACGTCATTCCCGATCACGACACGCCCCACCTGGGGCACCCGGCGCCAGACGCCGTTATCCTGCGCCAAGCCAAAGCCATCCGATCCGATCACCACCCCGGGCTGGATCACGCAACGCGCGCCGATCAGGCTATCGTCGAGCACGGTCACTCGTGCCAGCAGCCGCGTTGCCTCACCAATCTCGACGTTCGGACCGATCACGCAGCCTGGCCCGATCACGGCCTTGGGCCCGATCCGTGCGCCGGCGCCGATGGTGGCCTGGGCCTCGATGCAGGCACTCGGATCGATGGTCGCGCGTTCGTCGACTACCGCCGAGGCATGCACCCCCGCGGGCCTGGCCGGCAACGCGTAGAGATGCTCGAGGACTCGGGCGAAGGCCAGCCGCGGCTGGTCGACGACCAGGAAACAGGCGGAGTCGGGCAAGCGCTGACGCCCCGCCTCGTTGGTCAACACCAGGCCGGCCCGAGTCGCGCCGGCCTGTTCCGCGCTGCGCTTGTCGCCGTCGTAGTAGCTGATATCCGTGGCGGTCGCACAGGCCAACGAAGCCGCCCCCGTGATGCGGGAGGCGGCCTCGTCGGGGGTCACATCGGCGGCCCCATCCATGGGCTGGGCACCAAGCCACTCGGCGATTTCGCCGACGGTCGCGCTCGTGCGGGCCGAAATACTCACCGTGCGTCAGGCCCCGGCCGGATCAGCGGCCCAACTGCTCGAGACGGTCGAGGACATCCTTCGTCAGCTCAACCCGATCGGCCGAGTAGACCACGCCCTCGGAAAGCACCAGGTCATAGCCCTGCTCTCGAGCCACCTCACGGATGGCGTCGAGGACCATGCGCTGCAACTTGCCGAGTTCCTCGTTCTTGCGCAGATTGAGATCGTCACGGAAGTTGCTTTGCTGACGCTGCAGATCACGAAGCTTACGGTTGAGCTCGCGTTCGAGATTGCCCCGATCGCCCTCGTTCATGGTCACGCCGTCACGATTGAGACGGCTTTCCATCTCCTGGACTTCCTGGCGCAGCAAACGCAGTTCCTCCTCGCGGGCGGAAAACTCCTGCTCGAGCTTCTGCTTGGCCTGCTCGGCCTGGGGCGCCTGCTCAAGCAGCACCGAGGAATTGACGAAGCCGATCTTGATGTCGGCCGCATGCACGGTCAGCGGCGCAATCAGCGCGATTGTGAGTAAGGCGAATCGTTGAAGCAAGCGAATCACGCGGTCATCTCCTGAAACGTCAGGGCCCGGGTCGGGCCGAACGGGCACCGCCGACCGGCGGCCCCCACTCCTGCATGGCGGCACATTATGCCACAGCCCGTCAGAACGACGCGCCGATCGAGAACTGGAAGCTCTGAGTCCGGTCTTCAGGCTCGTCGTTGAGCGGCTGGGCGAAGCTGAACATCAGCGGGCCGACCGGCGAGATCCAGCTCAAGCCAATGCCCACCGACTGGCGCATCGAATCGGCCTCGAAGTTCTCGATGTCGGCATAGGCATTACCGACGTCCCAGAACAGCGACATGCGCACCGAGTCGCGCTGCTCGGTCAGGAACGGCAGCGGCGAATAGATGGCCAACCCGCCATTGAGCTTGAAGGTGCCGCCCATCGGGTCGTTGTTGTTGTCGCGCGGACCGAGCGAGTAATCCTCGTAACCACGTACCGACCGGATGCCGCCGGTGAAGTAGTTCAGGAACGGCGGCACGCCGTCGTAATACTGGCTCACCCCGGCGTAGTCGTTCTGGGTATCGCCGTAGGACTTGATCTGACCGACATTGCCGTGCGCCTGCAGGGTGAACAGGTCGGTCAACGGCAGGTAGAACTCACCGTCGTACTCGCCCTTGACGTAGGTCAGGTCACCGCCCGGCACGGCCACCGTCGCCGACAGGCTATGGTACTGGCCCGCGGTGGGGAACATGTGGCGATTGCGCGAATCGTAGCGCCAGGACGGCCGGATCGTGAAGGTGTAGAACTGCTCACCATCAAAGCCCGGGCCGGGGTTGTCGCCATCGGCTTCACCGGTCACCCAGCTGGGCGAACGGGTTGTCGCCTTGATCTCCTGGCTCTCGACGCCAAAGGCGATCGAACCGTAGGTCAGCTCCGAGAGCGGCACGCCGAAGTTGATATTGCCGCCGAACGAGTCCACCAGATACCGGGACAACGACAGCTCGGTGCCATCCTGCTTCTGGTAGAACAGTCCGAACCCCTGACTGACGCCGTTGACGGTGAAATACGGGTCGCGGTAGTTGAACTGGTAAAACTCGCGGTACGAGCTGCGCTCGACGTTAATGCCCACTTCCTTGCCCGTGCCGAGGAAGTTCGGCTGGTTCAGGCCGACGTTGAACAGCACACCCTCGGACTGGGAGAAGCCCACGCCGGCGGTCAGCGAGCCGGACAACTGCTCGGTGATGTCGTACTCGATATCGACCTGGTCCGGCGCCTCGGGCACCGGCTTAATCTCTTGCTCGACCGTCTGTACCGACGGCAAGCGTTCGAGACGCTGCTTGGAACGATCGAGCTTGTCACCCGCATACCAACTGCCCTCCATCTGCCGCATCTCGCGGCGATAGACGACCTCGTTGGTGTTGTAGTTGCCCTTGAATTCGATATTGCGCACGTTTACGCGACGGCCCGGCTCGAGGTTGAAGTCGACCACCACGGTCTTCTCGTCCTCGTCGATATCCGGGCGCGGCTCGACCCGCGCGAAGGCGTAGCCGTAGTCACCCATGCGGCTGCCGATCGCATCGCTGGTGTCGACCACCTGGCGGCGATTGAAGTACTCGCCCACCTCGACTTGCGTCAACTCCTCGAGGGTCTCCTCGTTGAGTAGCATATTGCCGCTGTAGGTCACGTCCGTGACGGTGTAGCGCTCACCTTCGGTGATGTTGACCACCACCTCGATGTCCTTCTTGTCCGGCGTGATGGTCACCTGGGTGGAGTCCACCGCGAACTTGAGGTAGCCACGGTCAAGGTAGAACGAACGCAGACGCTCGAGGTCCGCCGACAGCTTCTGCTTGGAATACTGGTCGGCATTCGACCAGAAACGCCACCAGGACACCGGGCCGATCTCGAACTCCCCGAGCAGTTCATCCTCGTCGAAGTCCTCATTGCCGATGATCCGCACGCGCCGGATGGAGGCCGGCTTGCCCTCGTAGATCTCGATATTGACGAAGACGCGATTGTCCTCGAGCTCCTCAACCTCGGTCTCGATCTGCACACCGTACTGACCCAGGCTGTAATAGACGCGCTGCAGTTCGGTCTGCATCTTGTCCAGCGCCCGCTGGTCAAGCACCCGCCCTTGGACCAGCCCGATCGACTTCAAGGCTTCCTGCAGCTTTTCGGTCTCGACCTTGTCATTGCCGTTGACTTCCAGCGCCGTGATAGTCGGGCGTTCTTGCAACCGGATCAACAGCGCGTCGTCCGGGGCCCGTCCCACTTGGACGTCCTTGAAAAAGCCGGTGTCGTACAACGCCTCGACCACGCGCGTACTGTCGCCGGCCTGGAAGTCGTCGCCGACCTCGTACGGGATGTAGGTGAACACCGTGCCCGGGGAGATGGTCCGCAGACCCTCGACGCGGATGTCGGTGATTTCGAATGCCTGTGCCAGCGTTGGCAAGAGAAGCAGCGCGGCAAGCGCCAGGGAGGTGCAGCGTTGGGTGATGGTCATGCCGAAAGGCTTTCCTGGTCAGGCGGATGGATTGGAACTCGGGAGTCCGGCCGCGGCGCGGCCGACTCGCCGACCCGGCACAAGGGTAAAGCCGGGGTATTGTGGCCCAAGCGGGGCTAGTGCATCAACCGCGCAATGTCGTTGTAGAAGACCACCACCATCAGTAGCCCGAGCAACAGAATGCCCAGGCGGGCGAAGGCTTCCTCGAAAGCGGCGCCAACCGGCCCGCCCTTGATCGCCTCGATGGCATAGAGAAGCAGGTGCCCGCCATCGAGCATCGGAATCGGCAGCAGGTTGAGAATGGCCAGCGAAAGACTGACCAGGGCGAGAAAACCGAGGAAGGTCGACAACCCCAGCAACAGGCTCTTGCCGGCATACTCGGCGATGGCGACCGGCCCGGACAGGTTGGCGATGCTCGCCTCGCCCGTCAGCAACCGGTGGAATACCGACAGCGTCAACGTGGTCATCTCCCAGCTGCGCTCGACGGCAAGCCCCATGGCCTCGACCGGCCCGGCGCGTTCCAGCAGGAACATCGACTCGGACGCCTTGGGGTCGAGCGGGCGCGCGGCCAATGCGACGCCGATCCGCCCGACGGTTTCGCCTTTCACCTCCGTGGGCCGCGGCGTGACAACCACGTCGTCACGGCCGGCATCCGTCTCGATGGTCAATCGGGTCGATTCGCCCGCTCGGGCACTAATCACCTCGATCAACGCCCAGGGGTCACGGTATTCGCGCCCGTCGATCGCAACAATCCGTGAACCGACCTCAAGCCCAGCGGCCATGGCAGGCGAATCGGGCTGAACCTCGGCAATCTCGGCATGAGCCGGCGCTCGCCAGAGCGCGAAACCCACCCGCTCGAGGATATCGGTGGGCTGTCGGCCGATCTCCCCGCCCAACGGGTCGAGTTCGCGCAGATCGAGCGTCACCTCCTGGCGGCCACCATCGCGTTCGATGGTGATCGGCAACTGTTGCTGCTCGATCGCGCCGTTGAGCAGCGACAAACGCAGATCCGAGAGGGTGATCACCGGGTCGTCGTCCACGGCACGGATGATGTCGCCCTCCTGCAGCCCCGCCGCGGCAAGGCGCGACTCGTCACCCAGATCGCCGACCTTGGGCAACACGCCCTGGGTGCCCACCATGAACATCAGCCACCAGAACACCAGCGCAAGCACCACGTTGGCCGCCGGGCCGGCGGCCACGACAGCGGCCCGCACCTTCAACGACTGGCGATTGAAGGCGCGGTGGCGCTCGGCTGGATCGACCGGCCCTTCCCGCTCGTCGAGCATGCGCACGTAGCCACCCAGCGGGAACAGACCGACGCGGTACTCGATCGATTCCGGGCCACGACGGGTGGAGAAAATCGCCCGCCCGAAGCCCAGCGAATAGGTGAGCACCCGCACACCCAGGCGGCGTGCCACCCAGAAATGGCCGTACTCGTGGAAGGCGACCAGGATGCCGATGGTCAGCAGAAAACCGACCACGCTGAGAAGAATTTCCATCGTTCAGTCCCCACCCGCCGCGCCGCTAGCGCGCGTCCGGCACCATGACGCGGCCCATGTCCGCACCTCCCGATCCGCGGCCAACACCGCTTCGATGCTTTCGGGCGGACCGGAGGTGGCATCGCCGGCAAAGTGCGTCATGGCAGCCTGGAGCGCGGCCGGGATGTCCATAAAGCCGATTCGACGCTCGAGGAAGGCGGCGACGGCGACCTCGTTGGCGGCATTCATGACCAGGGGCATGGCCCCACCGGCGGCCAGGGCCTCGAAGGCCAGGCGCAGGGCGGGAAAGCGTTCGGGATCCGGCGCTTCGAAATGCAGCCCGGCCAGCGCACCGAAATCCAGCGGCGCGACCCCCGATTCGATACGCTCCGGCCAGGCCAGCGCGTGGGCAATGGGGGTGCGCATGTCCGGCTCGCCCAGCTCGGCGATCACCGAGCCGTCGACGAAGCGTACCATCGAGTGGATCACCGATTCGGGATGCACCAGCACCTCGATGCGATCGGCGGAGACCCCGAACAGCCGCGCCGCCTCGATCACCTCGAGCCCCTTGTTCATCATGGTGGCCGAGTCGACCGAGATCTTGCGGCCCATCGACCAGTTCGGGTGCGCGCAGGCCTGCTCGGGGGTGATCGCTGCGAAGTCGGCCAGCGGCCGCTCGCGGAATGGCCCGCCGGAGGCGGTCAACACCAGCCGCTCGATTTCATCGCCGTCACCCACCAGCCCGGCACGCCCCACCACGGCGGCCTGGTCGGCCGGCAGGCACTGGAAGATGGCGTTGTGCTCGCTGTCGATCGGCAGCAGCGTCGCCCCGGCACGGCGCGCCACGTCGAGCATCAGCTCGCCGGCGGCGACCAGGGATTCCTTGTTCGCCAGCAGCACCCGCTTGCCGGCGGCCAGTGCATTCCAGGTCGAACCCAGACCCGCGGTCCCGACGACGGCCGCCACGACCGTATCGAGCGACGCGTCGCCGGCCAACTCGTCCACGGCCGCCTGCCCAACCACCACAATCGGTCGCTGCGCGACGGGCAGACCGGCGAGCCGCTCTTCGAGCGCCGCGCGCCGGTCGGCATCGACCAACCCGACCGTCGCCGGACGAAATCGCTTGATCTGTTCGAACAGGGTGTCGACTCGCGAGTGGGCCACGAGCACGTCGACGGAGAATCGTTCCGGGTGACGGGCGAGCACGTCCAGGGTGCTCGTACCGATGCTGCCGGTCGAGCCGAAGATACCGATGCGGGTCTGCACCATGTCAGCCTCCCAGCAACTGCATCTGCCACAGCCCCAGCCACCACAGGGGCATGGCAGCAAACTGGCCGTCGAGCCGGTCGAGCGCCCCGCCGTGACCCGGCAGTACGTGACCGCTGTCCTTGACCCCCGCCTCGCGCTTGAGACGCGATTCCTCCAGATCCCCGCCCACCGATGCCAGCGCGACCAGCACGCACCAGACGGCCAGAAGCCAGCTCGGCGTGGCCGCAAACAGCGGCAATAACGCCCCGATCGCGGCAAGCACGGCCACGCCGGCCACCCCGCCGACCGCACCCTCGATGGATTTGCCCGGACTGATCATCGGCGCGAGCTTGTGCCGGCCGAAGGCCCGCCCGGCGAAATACGCCAGCGAATCGGCCACGACGACCACGAGGATCCCGAACACCAGCAACCACTCGCCATGCGGAGCGGCATGCACGTCCACCAGCGCCACCCAGAACAGGGGCAGGATCAGCAACCCCGTCAAACGGCGTTGCCAGAACGGCCGCGTCGGGGGCTGCCGGCGGCGATAACGCAGTTGTGCCGCGAACAGGACTGTCCAGACGAGCGCGGCGGCGAGCATCAGCCACACCCGTTGATCGGCAGGCCAGCCCCACTGCCACCCCACCGCCAGGGCAACGGTCACCAGCACCCAGGGCCAGATCTGACAGGGAGCAAGACCGCAGAGCCGAAACCATTCGACGGCCGCCCAGCCCAGTAAGACCAGGGTCAGGCCGGCAAACACGCGTTCGGGGGCGAGAAGGATGACGGCCAGCGAGACCAGGCCGGCGATCGTCCCGGTAAGCAGACGCAACGGTGTGCCGGTCATTGGTTTGCCTCGTTGGAGTCGACGCGACCAAAGCGACGCTCCCGCCCGGCGAACCAGGTCAAGGCGCGATCGAATTCGCTCTCGTCGAATAGCGGCCAGAGCACGTCGATGAAATAGAGCTCGGCGTAGGCGGCCTGCCAGAGGAGGAAATTGCTCAGCCGGCGTTCCCCGCCGGTGCGGATGAACAGGTCGACCGGCGGTTGGCCGGCCGTGGCCAGCCCGGTCTCGAAGGCCGAGTGCAGCGTCTCGGGGTCGTCGAGCGCCAGCGGGGACCGGGCGTGACGTTCGGCCAGCTGCCGAGCGGCCTGCAGGATGTCCCACTGGCCGCCGTAGCTCACGGCAATCTGCAGCTGGAGACGATCGTTGCCAGCCGTGCGCGCCTCGGCGGCCTCCATGAGCCTTCGCACCGAGGCATCCAGGCGCGAACGCTCACCGATGAAGGTCAGGCGTACGCCATTCTCGTCAAGTTCGTCGAGCTCCTTCTCGAGCGCGTTGATGAACAGCTTCATCAACGCATCGACCTCATCAACCGGACGTTTCCAGTTCTCGGAGGAGAAGGCAAACAGGGTGAGGAGCGGCACCCCGCGGCGCATGGCCGCGCGGATGGTGGCGCGCACCGCGCGCCGCCCCCGTTGATGACCGACGGTGCGCGGCAGGTGACGCGCCCGGGCCCAGCGTCCATTCCCGTCCATGACGATTGCGACGTGGCGCGGCAGGCGCGCCGGATCGATCTCCGGCGCCGTGTCGTGGTCGTGGCTATCCGCCCGCACGTCGCCTCAGACTTCCATCAGCTCTTTTTCTTTATCCGCCACGAGCTGGTCCACTTCGGCGACCCGTTCGTCGGTCACCTTCTGGATGATGTCCTGACCGCGGCGCTCGTCATCCTCGGAGATGTCCTTCTCCTTGAGAAAGCCCTTGAGATCGTTGTTGGCATCGCGACGGACATTGCGAATGGCGATCTTGGCGTTCTCGCCCTCGTTGCGGACCACCTTGCCCAGGTCGCGACGACGCTCTTCGGTAAGCGGCGGCATCGGAATACGGATCACGGTACCCGCGGTCGACGGGTTGAAGCCCAGATCGGAGGTCATGATCGCCTTCTCGATCTTGCCCACCATGTCCTTCTCCCACGGGGTGACCGCCAAGGTGCGCGAATCCTCGGCCGACAGCCTGGCGACCTGGGAAAGCGGCACGTCGCTGCCGTAGTACTCCACGTGGATATGATCGAGCACGCTGATATGCGCCCGCCCGGTGCGGATCTTGGAAAGCTCGCCCTTGAGCGCCTCGATGCTCTTGTTCATGCGCGAGCGGGCGTCTTTGACGATGTCGTCAATCATTCTTTTCGTTCTCCGCTGTCACCAGGGTCCCCACGGCTTCGCCGGCGACGGCGCGCACCAGGTTCCCCGGCTCATTGATGTCAACGACCATCAGCGGCATCTGCTGATCGCGGCACATCACGATCGCGGTAGCGTCCATGACGCCCAGCCGCTGGTCGAGCACGGCATTGTACGTCAAATGATCGTAGCGTTCCGCATTGGCATCCAGGGTCGGGTCGGCACTGTAGACTCCGTCCACCTTGGTCGCCTTGATCATCAGATCGGCATTGATTTCCGCTGCCCGCAGACTGGCGCCGGAGTCGGTAGTGAAGAACGGATTGCCCGTCCCGCCGACCAGAACGACCACCCGTCCTTTTTCCAGATGACGAATCGCACGACGACGAATGTAGTCCTCGCACACCGCGTGAATCGACACGGCCGACATGACACGCACCTTGAGCCCAAGCTGCTCGAGCACGTCCTGCATCGCCAGGCCGTTCATCACGGTCGCCAGCATGCCCATCTGGTCGCCGGTCACGCGATCCATGCCGCCGCCGGCCAGGCCTTCGCCACGGAAGATGTTGCCACCGCCGACGACCACGGCCACCTCGACCCCCTGATCCTTGAGTGACTGGATATCTGCACCGAGGCGACTGATCACCGCCGGGTCGATCCCGAATGACTGGTCACCCATCAGCGCCTCGCCGCTGAGTTTGAGCAGAACACGTCGATAACGGGGAGAGCCGGCAGCTTGCATTTCGTTCACCTGTGGGCTGTGAGCTTGCGTGGGACAGGCCGCTCGCGCCGGGGCGCGGCGGCTTCTCGGATATTCCTGCGTAAACCCCGTCGAGTGACGCCCACTCGCGTGGAACCGGACGACGGGGCTTAGGCGGAAATTCCGCGATTCAAAAAAAAGCCGGGGCATGCCCGGCTTTTCGGCGAGGGGATCAGCCCCCCTTGACCTGCGCCATCACTTCGGCGGCGAAGTCGCCTTCCGCTTTCTCGATGCCTTCGCCGACCTCCATGCGCTCGAAGCGAACCACCTTGGCGCCCTCCTTCTTGAGGAGTTGACCGACGGTCTGGTCGGGGTCCTTGACGAACGGCTGACCGACGAGGGTGATCTCCGCGAGGAACTTGCGGATCCGACCGTCGATCATCTTCTCGACAATCTCCGGCGGCTTGCCGGATTCGGCTGCCTGGGCGCGGAAGATCTCGCGCTCCTTCTCGACGGTGTCCTCGTCGACCTGCGACTCATCGACACAGCTCGGCTTGGTCGCCGCCACGTGCATGGCGAGATCGCGCGCCAGCTCCTCGCTGCCACCCTCGAGTTCGACCAATACGCCGATGCGCTCGCCGTGACGGTAGGCGCCGATGACGCCGCTGGTCGCCAAGCGCACGAAACGGCGCATCTGGATGTTCTCGCCCAGCTTGGCAACCAGGGCCTTGCGGCGATCGTCGGCCTTCTCGCCATCGACCTCGAGGGCATTGACGGCGTCCATGTCGGCCGGGTCGTCGGCCAGGACACGCTCGGCAACCGCACTGGCAAAGCCGGTGAAATCATCGCCCTTGGAGACGAAATCGGTCTCGGAATTGATTTCGACCATCGCGGCCGACTTGCGGTCGTCGCTCAGCGCGATGGCGACCTGGCCTTCGGCGGCAACGCGGCCGGCCTTCTTGTCGGCCTTGGCCAGACCGCTCTTGCGCATCTGCTCGATCGCGGCCTCGATGTCGCCGTCGGTCTCGACCAGTGCCTTCTTGCACTCCATCATCCCCGAGCCGGTGCGCTCGCGGAGTTCTTTGACCAGAGAGGCAGTAATTGCCATGAGCTGTCTTCTCCCGAAACTGTCTAGTACAAAAACAACGGGTCAGGCGACCCGTTGTTCAGAAATCTGCAGCGGAGCGACCAAATCGGCCACCCCGCTCCAAGCGGCGATTACTTGGCCGCTTCTTCCTCGTCAGCGACTTCGACGAAATCCGATTCGCTGACGCTGGTCGCACCCTTGGCGTCCAGCACCGCGTCGGCAACGGCGCCGGTGTACAACTGGATGGCGCGGATGGCGTCATCGTTACCCGGGATGACGTAGTCGACGCCCTGAGCGCTGTTGTTGGTATCGACCACGGCCACGACCGGGATGCCCAGCTTCTTGGCTTCCTTGATGGCGATGTCTTCGTGACCGACGTCGATGACGAACAGGGCGTCCGGGAGGCGCTCCATGTCCTGGATACCACCGATCGAGCGCTCCAGCTTGGCGCGCTCACGGGTCGTCTCGAGGGCTTCTTTCTTGACCAGCTTGGCCAGACTGCCGTCCTCTTCCATCTGCTGCAGCGTCTTGAGGCGACGGATGGAGGCACGAACGGTGCGGAAGTTGGTCATCATGCCGCCGAGCCAGCGGTGATTGACGTACGGCATGCCGCAGCGCTTGGCTTCCTGCTCGATCAGGTCACGGGCCGAACGCTTGGTGCCGACGAACATGATCTTGCCACCGTTACCCGCCAGCTTGCCGACGTAGTTCAAGGCGTCCTCGAACATCGGCAGCGTCTTTTCCAGGTTGACGATGTGGATCCGGTTGCGCTGACCGAAGATGTAGGGCGCCATGCCCGGGTTCCAGTATCGAGTCTGGTGACCGAAGTGGACACCGGCCTCGATCATCTGACGCATCGTAATTTTAGCCATTGGTAACTACCTGATTATATTGGGTTAGGCCTCCGCCACATCTGACAGCGCAACCCCGGCCGAACCGTTGGGCACCCCGCGCTGCCATCTTGATGGGCGTGTGGAATTTCCGGGACAGCGTGATCAAGTCACGGCCCCGGCGCGCGGATTATACGGGAGAACGCCCCGAGACGGAACCGCCGCATTCGACCGGGCCAAAAACAGGACGACTCGTTGTGGGCAGCCCGTCAGACCGCCGCGTAACGCCGCACGACGTCGGCCAGGCCCTCGGCGACCTCACGCACCTGCTCTCGGGAGTCCCCCTCGACCATCACACGAATCAAGGGCTCGGTCCCCGACGGGCGCAGCAACACGCGACCACGCCCGGCAAGTTCGCGCTCGGCTGCGGCCACGGCCTCGACAACCACCGGGTCTTCCAGCGACAGCGGGCGCTCGATGCGCACGTTGACCAGCGTCTGCGGCAACACGGTCATCGGTTCGAGCAGCTCGGTCAGTGATCGCTCGCGACGCGCCATCTCGGCCAACACTTGCAACGCGGCGACGATACCATCGCCCGTCGTGTGGCGATCCAGGCACAGCAAATGACCGGAGGACTCACCACCCAACAACCACTGCTCGCGCCGGAGCGTCTCATGGACATGGCGATCGCCCACCTTGGCACGCAGGAACGGCCGGTTCAGCTCCTCGATCGCCTGCTCGAGCCCCAGGTTGCTCATCAGGGTGCCGACCACCCCGCCGGCATAGCCCTGCTCGATTCGACCCGCGGCGATGACATACAACAGTTCGTCACCATCCCGAATCATGCCATCGGCATCCACCATCACCACCCGATCGCCATCGCCATCGAAGGCGATGCCGAGGTCCGCACCCGTCTCGCGTACGGCAGTCTGCAGCGCCTCGGGGTGGGTCGAGCCGAACCCTTCGTTGATGTTGAACCCGTCAGGCGTCGCGCCGATGACCTCGACCTCCGCGCCCAGTTCGGAGAACACCCGCGGGGCGACTTGGTAGGTCGCCCCGTGCGCGCAATCAACGACGATGCGCAGACCCGCGAGGCTCATGCCGATCGGCACCGTGCTCTTGCAGAACTCGATATAACGACCGGCGGCATCGCTGATGCGATCGGCCTTGCCCAACTGGCGGCTGTCGATCACCTCCAGGTCCCGGTCGAGCATCGCCTGAATCTCGTCTTCGACCGCGTCCGCCAGCTTCTCCCCATGGGCGGAAAAGAACTTCACGCCGTTGTCGTCGAACGGATTGTGGGACGCGCTGATCACGACCCCGGCGGACGCCCGCAAGGTGCGGGTCAGATAGGCGATCGCCGGCGTCGGCATGGGCCCAAGCAGGCGCACGTCAACGCCGGCGGCGGAAAAGCCTGACTCCAGGGCCGACTCGAACATGTAGCCCGACACGCGGGTGTCCTTGCCGATCAACACCCGGCGCCGACCATGACCACCCAGCACCTTGCCGGCGGCCCAGCCCAGCTTGAGCACGAACTCCGGGGTCATGGGCCACTGTCCGACCGCCCCGCGCACTCCATCGGTTCCGAATACCCTGGTCACTCTTTTCTCCTCGCCATCATCAACCGGGTCACATCAACAACCCGCGTGCAAACACAAAAACGCCGGCATCATGGCCGGCGTCCAAGATTCGCTCCCTCTGCCCGACCGGATCACCCGACCAGACTCAGGCGACGATTCACTCCTGCTCGATGACCTGATCTTCGCCGATGGTGGCGACGTAGGCAGAGATGTTGTTGATATCCGCGTCGGACAGGTGGGTTGCCTGCGGGATCATCGCGTAGGAGTACTGCCCCATTTCGGTGCCCTTGCGATACACCTTCAGCAAGGAGGCAACCTGGGAAGCCGGCATCCCCTTGAGCTTGGGCGCGTTCATCAGGTGACCACCTTCACCCTGCTCGCCGTGGCAGATGGCGCAAGAGGAATACAGGGCCCCACCACGCTCGACGTCGGCCTTGGCAAGACCACCCTCAGCCTTGTCCTCGCCCTTGTCGCCACTCTCTGCTTGCGCGGCTTGGTCGCCCTCGCCACCGTCGCCACCACCGAACTCGTCGGCGATGAAGGCGGCCAGGTCGGCGATATCGTCATCGGACAAGCCGGAGGCGTTAGGCGCCATGGTGCCGAAACGGTCACCCAGGTCAACGCTCTTGAGGTAGTCCTGATCACCGTCGCGGTAGGCGGCCAGCTTCTTGGCCGTCTCGTCCTGACCCAGGCCGGTCAGTTTCGGGAATGCCCCGCCCTGACCGCCGCCGTCGGCACCGTGACAGGCCGCGCAGGAGGCGTACTTTTCCTTGCCCGCGGCGACATCGCCGGCGGCGTGAGCCAGCATCGGGGCCGCAAGGGCACTACTGGCGGCAAGAGCAATAAGTGAACGACGCATCTGTTTCATGATTCTTCTCTCAACTGTTGCACCCCGCGGCATCCGCCGGGCAGAAAACACCACGATGTCAGCGACATCGGAAAACGGCGGTCCGGCGGATTGGCGGTGATTTCAAGTCAACCAAATTAACCCCGCCGGGCAAAATATCAGAAAATCCTAATTCGTTCCAAGGCAAACGCTTTTATGGCTTAAAAGCCAGGCTTTGTGCATTTGCGACGGCCCGAGTCATGCCACGCGCATGGCCCGCCAAACCGACAACGCGTCACGCGTGGCCTCGACATCGTGAACGCGGAGCACCGCGGCCCCGCGTTCCGCGGCCAGCAGGGCCGCCGCCGCACTGCCAACGGCACGCCGTTCGACCGACTGCCCGGTGGCCTCGCCAATCATGCGCTTGCGCGACATGCCCACCAGGATCGGCGCGTCCAGTCGCGCAAGTTCTTCAAGGCGACGCAGCAAGGCAAAATTCTGCTCGTGGGTCTTGGCAAACCCGAACCCCGGATCCACCACGATACGGTCGGCCGGGATCCCCGCTGCACGCAGGCAACCCATTCGCTCGGAGAGGTAGTCGATCACCTCGGTCACCACGTCGCCGTAGTCCGTGTGTGCCGCCATGTCGCCGGGCTCGCCGCGCATGTGCATTACGCACACGGTGGCACCACTCGCGGCGGCGGCCTCGACGGCACCCGGCCGGGTCAGCGCCCGCACATCGTTGATCAGGCAGGCGCCCACCTCGACCGCGCGACTCATCACCACCGGGGAACTGGTGTCCACCGACAAGGGGCAATCGAAACGCGACGCCAGGGCTTCGATCACGGGAATGACGCGGGCCAGCTCCTCCTCTTCGGCAACCGGCGAGGCGCCGGGGCGCGTCGACTCACCGCCCACGTCGATCAGGTCGGCACCCGCCTCGATCATTGCCTGTGCCGCCTCGACCGCCCGTTCGACGGTATCGAAACGACCCCCATCGGAAAACGAGTCCGGCGTGGCATTGAGGATGCCCATGATCAGCGGGCGTCCCGTCTGCCGCCAGTCCGGACAGGCGCGCGGGGCCCCCGTCATCCGCCGCGCGGGCCTCCCAGCGGATCGCCACTGGGCGTGCGCTTGCCGTCATCATCGGACTCGGGACGCTCGTCGTCATCCGACCCGCCCTCGTCGCGAGCGGGCTCGTCGTCCTCGATCTCGTCATCGGTGGTGTCGATGTGGGTGCCCGAGCTCGGCGGCTGGTTACCCGTACCGGAGCCACGCTCGCCCCAGTCCTCGGGTTCACGCACCGGACGACGCTCCATCAGGTCGTCGATCTGGCCGGCATCGATCGTCTCGTACGTCATCAACGCCTCGGACATGGCGTGCAGTATGTCCATGTTCTCGACCAGAATCTGGCGGCAACGCTGGAAGTTGCGGTCGATCACGTCCTTGATCTCGACGTCGATTACTTCCTTGGTCTCGTCGGAGAAATGGCCGCCCGAGGCCTGACGCCCCATGAACGGGTCGCCATCGTCCTCGGAGTAGTAGAGCGTGCCGAGCTTGTCGGACATGCCCCACTTGGTGACCATGTTGCGCGCGAGTTCCGTGGCGCGCTCGATGTCGTTGGAGGCCCCGGTGGTCACCGCCTCGTCACCGAAGATCAACTCCTCGGCAATACGCCCGCCAAACAGGCTGGAGATATTCGACTCGAGCTTGCGCTTGGAATAGCTGTAGCGGTCCTGATCGGGCAGGAACATGGTGATGCCCAAGGCCCGACCGCGCGGGATGATCGAGACCTTATAGACCGGATCGTGTTCCGGCACCAGGCGACCGACGATCGCGTGACCCGCCTCGTGGTAGGCAGTCAGTTTCTTCTCGTCCTCGCTCATCACCATGGACTTCCTTTCGGCGCCCATGATGATCTTGTCCTTGGCGCGTTCGAGGTCGGCCATGGTCACGTCCGACTTGTTCGACCGTGCCGCGAACAACGCGGCCTCGTTGACCAGGTTGGCGAGATCCGCGCCCGAGAAGCCCGGCGTGCCGCGGGCGATCAGTGACGGTTCGACGTCCTTGGCCGCCGGCACCTTGCGCAGGTGGACGTTGAGGATCTGTTCACGGCCGCGCACATCCGGCAGGCCGACCACCACCTGGCGGTCGAAACGACCGGGACGCAGCAACGCCTTGTCGAGCACGTCGGCGCGGTTGGTCGCCGCGACCACGATCACGCCCTCGTTGCCGTCGAAGCCGTCCATCTCGACCAACAACTGGTTGAGGGTCTGCTCGCGCTCGTCGTGACCACCGCCCATCCCGGAGCCGCGATGACGACCGACCGCGTCGATCTCGTCGATAAAGATGATGCAGGGCGCTTGCTTCTTCGCCTGCTCGAACATGTCGCGAACGCGCGAGGCACCCACGCCGACGAACATCTCGACGAAATCCGAACCGGAGATCGAGAAGAACGGCACCTTGGCCTCGCCGGCAACGGCCTTGGCCAGCAGGGTCTTGCCGGTGCCCGGCGGGCCGACCATCAGCACGCCGCGCGGGATGCTGCCACCCAGGCGCTGGAACTTGCCCGGATCCTTGAGGAAGTCGACCAGCTCGACCACCTCTTCCTTGGCCTCGTCGGCACCGGCCACATCACCGAAGGTGACCTTGACCTGGTCCTCGCTCATCAGCTTGGCCTTGGACTTGCCGAAGCTCATCGCCCCGCGGCCACCGCCGCCCTGCATCTGGCGCATGAAGAAGATCCAGATCGCGATCAGCAGAATGAACGGGAACCACTGGATGAAGATCGTCATCAGCAGCGACGGCTTCTCCGGCGGCTTGGCGTTGATCGCCACGTTGTTGTTGAGCAGGTCACCGACCAGGGCACGGTTGTCCGTTTCCGGGCTGTAGGTCTCGAAGCGAGTGCCCGTGCCGGAGGTGCCCTTGATGGTCTGACCTTCGATGGTGACCGAGTCGACGCGCCCGCTCTTCACGTCCTGAATGAACTGTGAGTACGGCACCGCACTCGTGGTGGTCGCGCGTTGATCGAAGCTGTTGAACACTGTCATCAGCACGATCGCGATTACCACCCAGATCAGGATGTTCTTGGTCAAATCGTTCAACGCAACACCTCTGCGTACAGCCGCAAACAGGCGGACACCCTCGATGCCCGCCTGCCCTGGCAAATCAATGAATCGAATATTGTTCCGACAACCTTATCTCACGCGCTTGCCGGTTGCCACCAGATAGACCTCTCGCGAGCGTGGCCGAGAGGCCTTTGGCTTGCGCACCACCACGCGATCGAAGTGCTGACGCGCCTCCTTGACGTACTCGTCGAACCCCTCGCCCTGGAACAGCTTGGTGACGAACGCGCCTTTCGGCCTGAGCATTCGATCACAGAAATCCAGTGCAAGTTCCGCGAGATACATCGAGCGGGGAATGTCGACCGAGTCCACACCACTCATGTTGGGGGCCATGTCGGAAAGCACAAGATCAACGTCGCTCTCGCCCAAGGCCGCCTCCAATTCGTGCAAGACGGCGTCCTCGGAGAAATCGCCCTGTAACACCGTGGCATCGGCAAATTGATCCATCGGCAACAGGTCGAGGGCAAAGACGTGTCCCTTACTCCCGACTATCTGGGCGGCGTACTGGGTCCAGCCGCCCGGCGCGGCGCCCAGGTCGACCACCGTCATGCCCGGACGCAGGAAGCGGTCGCGCTCGTTAAGCTCGATCAGCTTGTAGACGGCGCGCGAACGCCAGCCCTCGCGCTGGGCCTTCTGCACGAACTCGTCGCGAAAATGCTCGGTGAGCCATCGTTTGCTGCTGACCGACCGCGCCATGAGGCCTCCGGGTAGGACGTTACAAGGGAGCGGGATTATCCCCTATCGCCCCCGGCGACCCAAATCACGGCTATCGAACGGTCGGCCAGGTTCACGAAGCCGCCACGCCGCAACGAACGTCGATCGGATAGCCGACGGGGTGAGCTTGGCCTCAGCCCGGCCTCAATGAGAGTGATGACCGCCGTCGCCGTGGTCATGCCCGGCGGGCCGCGCCTCTCGCGGGCGCACCACGGCATCGACCGTCTGCCTGCTGCCATCATCGAAGCGCAATTCGATGGGGATGCGCTGACCTTCGGTTGGTGCCTGCTCGGGACCGATCAGCATGATGTGGAGCCCACCGGGCGCAAGCGAAACCGACTCGCCGGCTGGCACCTGGATGCGCTCCTGGCGCACCATCCGATGCATGCCGTCCTCATTGAACGATCGATGCAGCTCCACCGTCTCGAAGCCGGGCGCGTCGGCCCCGACCACGTTCACGGGCGCCTCGCTGGCGTTACGCAGCTCCATGAACGCGGCCGTGGCGTAGGCACCCGGCGGGGCCAGCACCACCGTTGGCTCACGCACCTCCAGTTCGGCAGCCGAGGCCGGGAGCGTCACCACGGCGGCGAACGCGGCGGCGATCAGGAAGGAAAGACGTTTCATTCGGGGCGTACCTCAGCTAGGAATGATTGGATCATCGTGACGACCCGGTCGGAGTGATGCGGGCCGGGCAACAGGGCAAGCATGCGTCCCTGCGGGTCGATCAGGCGAAAACCGGTGTCGTGATCGACACTGTAGCGTCGTTCGCCCGGTGCATGCTCACCGATGCGATAACCCGCCTTCACCGCGGCGGTGACCGCGTCGATCCCCTCGCGCGATCCGGTCACCGGCACGAACTCCTCGGAGAAGAACGCGGTGTACTTCGCTAGGTGGGCGGGCGTGTCGCGCTCCGGGTCGACCGAGAGAAACACCACCTGCCAGTCAAATTCAGGCAAACGCTCCTGCAACGCCGGCAGGATTCGGGATAGCTGACCCAGTTCGGTCGGGCAGATGTCGGGGCAAAAACTGTAGCCCACGTAGAGCAGGGTCCAGCGCCCGGCAAACAGCGCCGAGGTATCCACGGGGCCGTCCACACCTTCGAGCACCACCCCGGGCACGGGCATGGGCGCCTCGGGCGCACGCAGCACCAGTGGCGCGGGGCTCTCGTAGCCGGCAAGCGGATTGGTTTCGGCGTTCTCGACAGCCGGCTGACAACCGACGAGCAACCAAACGAGGACGAAGGGCAGAGGCAGTACGCGCAGCAACATGGTGTCGGTCATTGGTCCGTGAGTGTCCAGAGCGGTAAACTGCCGGGTCATCCACGGCGTTGCAATGTGTGATTTCACACAGCCGCCTCCCTGATTCCCGGAGAACCCCGACGACATGGACCTTACCGCCCGCCAGCGACAGTATCTTCGTGCCGAAGCACACCACCTGAAACCCGTAGTACTCCTCGGCCAGAACGGCCTGACCGAGGCAGTACTCCTGGAAATCGAGCAGGCACTCGAGATCCACGAGCTGATCAAGGTTCGGGTCCCGGGGGTCGAGCGCGACGAGAAGCGCGAGATCATCGACGCGATCACCGAGGCGACCAAGGCGACCCTGGTGCAGACAGTCGGTCACATCGCCGTGCTGTTCCGTCCGCGGGCCAGCTACTCTGACTTCAACCTGCCCAAACCGGGGAAAGCTCCCCAGCGATGATCCCACTGCTCGGGCCGGATCCGTGGGCGTTCCCGCCGGTCACCAGTGCCCTGACAGAACCCAACGGCTTGCTGGCCGCCGGGGGCGATCTGTCGGTCGAGCGACTGGCGGCGGCCTACCGCCGCGGCATCTTCCCGTGGTATTCCGAAGGTGACCCGATCCTCTGGTGGAGCCCCGATCCGCGCACGCTGCTCACCCCCGAGCACTTTCACGTCTCGCGCAGCCTGGCCAAGTGGCGCCGTCAGCAGCGCTACCAGGTCACGGTCGACACGGCGTTCACCGAGGTGGTCGACGGCTGCGCCGGACCACGACGCGGCGACCCCGGCACCTGGATCGTGTCGGCGATGCGTCAGGCCTTCATCGACCTGCATGCCGCCGGCATCGCCCACTCGGTGGAGGTCTGGCAGGGAGACACCCTGGTAGGCGGTCTGTTCGGCAGTCGCATCGGCCGGGCAGCCTTCGGCGAGTCCATGTTCAGCCGCGCGCCCAACGCCTCGAAGTTCGCGCTGGCCGCCATCCTGGTCGACGGCGCCTGGGGACCGATCGAGTTTCTCGACGCCCAGTTCACCACCGAGCACCTGCTCGGACTGGGAGCCGAGGAATATCCGCGCTCGGTATTCACACGCTGGCTCGACGAAGCGGCCGGTGCGAACCGCCCGAGCGAGACGCCAAGCGAGTTGCCGAACAAGTTGTGATAAAACATGGGCGCCTGTTAGCTCGCTGATCGTTCACGCCGCGAGCGCCGCCGCGCCACCCCGCCCATTTCAAGGAACGAGACACCCCATGCCAGTCGACACCATGGGCATCCTGCTGACACTGTTGCTGATCTCGGTCGTCGCCGTGGTCGCCCTGCGCCGTCTGAACCTGCCGGCGATCCTCGGCTTTCTCGCCGTTGGCATGGTCGCGGGACCGCACGCACTCGGGCTAGTCAAGGACATTCACGACATCCACCTGATCGCCGAGTTCGGCGTGGTGTTCCTGCTGTTCATGCTCGGGCTGGAATTCTCGCTGTCGCGACTGATCGCGATGCGCCGGGCGGTCGTCGGCATGGGCGGGGCACAGGTGCTGCTCACCGCCGTGATCACCGGCGGGACGGCGTTGCTGATGGGCTTTTCCCCGGCCGCGGCCTTCACGCTGGCCGGGGTGATGACCGTCTCCTCGACGGCGATCGTCATCCGCCAGCTGGGCGAGCAACTGGAGGTCAATTCCCGACACGGCAACAATGCCGTCGGCATCTTGCTGTTCCAGGACATCGCGGTCATCCCCTTCCTGATCGTCATCCCGGTACTGGGCGTGTCCGGACCGGCGGGCGACGCGGGCAACCTGACCCTCGAGATCACGCTGACACTGGCCGCGGGCGTACTCGCCGCCATCATCCTGTTCTTCGGCGGCCGCTGGGTACTGCGGCCGCTATTTCGCGAGATCGCCAAGTCCCGCTCGGCCGAACTGTTCACCCTGGCGGTGCTACTGACCGTGCTGGGCGCCGGCTGGCTGACCAACACCGCGGGCCTGTCCTGGGAACTGGGCGCATTCCTGGCCGGCATCGCCCTGTCCGAGACCCAGTACAAGCACCAGATCGAGGCCGACATCCGTCCGTTCCGCGACGTGCTGCTGGGGCTGTTCTTCATCACCATCGGCATGATGCTCGACGTCGGCGGCCTGGGCGAGATCGGCCACTGGGTACTGATGTTCCTGGCCCTGCTGATCTTCGCCAAGTTGGCGATCATCTTCCTGATCGGCCGGGCGATGGGGGAGGCACCCGGTGTGGCCCTGCGCTCGGGGCTGGTCCTGGCCCAGGGGGGTGAGTTCGGCTTTGCCATGCTCTCGATCGCCAGCCCCGGCCTGATGACCGACATGGAGCACCAGATCGTGCTGGGCACGGTGATCTTCTCGATGGTGCTCACGCCGATCCTGGTCAAGTACAACGGCGCGATCGCCAAGCGACTGGTGCCCGGTTATGAGAAAAGCCGGATCGAGCACAACATCGAGGTGCGCGCCGATGCCAGCGACCTATCCCGGCACGTGCTCATCTGCGGGTTCGGCCGGGTCGGCCAGAACGTCGCCCGCCTGCTCAAGAGCGAAGGCATCGACTACACCGCGATCGAGGTCGATCCGGATATCGTCCAGCAGGCCAACGAGGCGGGACTGCGGGTGTACTTCGGCAACTCGACCCACCTCGACATCCTGCAATCGGCGGGCCTGAATCGGGCGCGCGCCGTGGTGATCAGCCACCTCGACGATGCCTCGACCATCAAGACCATCGAGGTGATCCGCGGCCACAATCGCGACATCCCGGTGATCGTGCGCACCCGCACCGACGAGCACCTCGACCGCATCCACGAGGCCGGGGCCACCGAGGTAGTCGCCTCCGTCTACGAGATGAGCCTCGCGCTCGGCGGTCACGTCCTGCGCACGCTCAATGTGCCGTTAGCGAAGATCCTCCGCCAGATCCAGGAAATCCGTCAGGCCGATTACGCCCCGTTGCGTCACACCTTCCACGGTGACCGTGCCCGGGACGAGAATGATTTCACCCTGCTCGCGCCGCGCACCATGAAGAACGTCGCGCTGGTGCCGGGGGCCGCGGCGATCGGCAAGCGACTCGGCGCGCTCTTGACCGACCACGACGATGTCGTGGTCGACGCCATCAATCGCCACGGCATCCGCGGCGAGAGCCCCAGCGACGAGGTCGAGCTTGAGGAAGGCGACGTGCTGACCCTGTACGGCTCGCCGGAGACCCTCGACACCGCCGAACAATTGCTGCTGACCGGCCGTCCCGACTGACGGTCGGGGCAAGAAAATTGGAAATATGCGGGCATTTCACTAGGATGTGAGTTATCGATGACAGACACCTGATCCCGACATCAGGGGAGGCAAGCGACATGATCGCCAATGTGGACAGCGGCTACAGCAACGTGGCGGCGGCCGATGGCATGCTCTCGACACCGTCCAATCAACAGACGGCCAACCCGAGCGCTCAGACCCGCAACACGCCGGTCCAGAACCCGGTGGAGAATCGGGTCAACGGCGGCGAGCCGACCGCCACGGCACAAAACCGTGCCGGAGACGAGCAACAGGACGGCGGTCCTGGCAGCATGATCGACGTGCGCGCCTGATCCGATCGGGATCGGCACGGGGCAGCGACGACGGCTGCCTGGGAATGCGGGCTCCGGCCCGCATTTTTTTGTTGCCGCGATACCGGCAACGGCCACCGCCGCCATCCAGCCCGTCTCTCGTGCAGCCGCGCGGCAAATAGGCGACAATCGCGCCTCCGAATCCGACCGCCTTGAATACACGCCGGCCCCCGCGGGGCCCGCCTCGACCACGACCCGCAACCGACCCCATGAGCGACGCCCAGCAGTCCATCGCCCAGCCTGCCGATCACCGCGACCCGATCTACCTGCGCGTGCACACAGAGCTCGGCCGAGCGCTGGCCACGCGCTTAGCCGCCGTCGCCGCGGACCGGCCGGTACTAGCCGTGCTGCCCGACAGCCGGACGGTCAACGACATACGCGCCGCGCTGGCATTCCTGGGCGTCGAGGCCAGCATCTTCCCCGACTGGGAAGTCCTGCCTTACGACCGCTTCTCGCCGCACCAGGACCTGATCTCCGACCGGCTCTCGCGGCTGTGGCGACTCCCCGGCGAATCACGGGGCCTGACCCTGATCGCTGCGCCCACCCTGCTCCAGCGCCTGCCGCCGCCGGCCTTCGTCACCGGCCAGGGCATGGTGCTGGAGGTCGGGCAGCGTCTGGACCGTGAGGCCTACCGCCAGCAGCTCGCGGCGGCCGGCTACAGCCTGGTCTCCACCGTCGAACAGCACGGCGAATACGCCCTGCGCGGCGGCCTGATCGACGTCTTTCCAATGGGCGCCAACGAGCCGGTGCGCATCGACCTGTTCGACGACGAGATCGAGACCCTGCGCCATTTCGACCCGGAATCGCAGCGTTCCACCGAGACGGTCGAGGCCATCACCCTGCTGCCGGCCCGCGAATACCCCCTGACCGACAAGGGCATCGCCACCTTTCGCCAGAACTGGCGCAACACCTTCCCCGGCGATCCGACCAGCGCCCCGATCTACCGGCAGGTGTCCGAAGGGCTGGTACCGGCCGGCATCGAGAGCTACCTGCCGCTGTTCTTCGAATCGACCGCGTCGCTATTCGACTACCTGCCAAAGTCGGCGCGACTGTTGCTGTTCGACGGGGTCGAGCGGGCGATCGAGGGCTTCGTTCACGAGACCAGCGAGCGCTTCGCCCAGCGTGCCGGCGATATCGATCACCCCATCCTTGCCCCCGAGGCGCTCTACCAGACACCGGACGAGTTTGGTGAACACATCAAACGCCTACCCCGCTGGCAGCTCGTGGCCGGCTCGGACGACCGTTTCCCTCAAGCCGCTGACATCGGCGACCGACCGCTGCCCGACCTGACGGCCGGTAGCGCTGCCCAGCAGGCCGTGATCGAGCGGCTCGCTGAATTCGTGCGCGCGTTCGACGGCCACACCTTGCTGGTCGCCGAGAGCAGTGGCCGCCGGCAGGCCCTGGTCGAGCAGACCAACGCCGCCGGCCTGAAACCGCTCGGCATCAAGGGCTGGGACGAGGCGGACAAGGCGTCGGTGACCATCGCGGTGGCCGAGCTCGAGCATGGCGCCATCCTGCCGACGGCGGGCCGCCCCGTGGCGGTGATCAGTGAAACCAATCTGTTCGCCGAACGGGTCGCACAACGACGGGCCAAGTCGCGCCGGGGTCGAGACGCCGATGCGATCATCCAGAACCTCGACGATCTCGCCATCGGCGCACCGGTGGTTCACGAGGATCACGGCGTCGGCCGCTTCCAGGGACTGGTCACGCTGGAGATGAACGACCAGCCGCAGGAGTACCTGTTGCTGACCTACGCCGACGACGACAAGCTCTACGTGCCGGTCTCGAGTCTCGAGCGGATCTCGCGTTACACCGGTGGGGCCGAGGATACCGCCCCACTGCACCGACTGGGCTCCGGGCAATGGGAGAAGGCAAAAAAGCGCGCCGCCCAGCAGGTGCACGACGTCGCCGCCGAACTCTTGGACGTCCACGCGCGCCGGGCCGCACGCAAAGGCACCTCGCTCAAGGTCGACGAGGCCGACTCTCACCAGTTCGCCGGGGAATTCGCCTTCGAACCGACCGACGATCAGCGTCTGGCCATCGAGCAGGTGCTGGTCGACATGGCGGCCAGCCAGCCGATGGACCGCGTCGTCTGCGGTGATGTGGGCTTCGGCAAGACCGAAGTGGCAATGCGCGCGGCCTTCGTCGCCGTCGAGAACCATACCCAGGTGGCCGTGCTGGTACCCACCACGCTCCTGGCCGAGCAGCACCTGCGCAACTTTCGTGACCGCTTCGCCAACTGGCCAGTGACCATCGAAAGCATGTCACGCCTTTCCGGCAGCAAGAAGACCGCCGAGCTGCGCGAGCGAATCAAGGCCGGCAAGGTCGATATCGTCATCGGCACCCACAAGCTACTGCGCGATTCACCGGAGTTCGCCAATCTGGGGCTGGTGATCATCGACGAGGAGCAGCGTTTCGGCGTGCGCGACAAGGAGCGCCTCAAGGCCCTGCGCGCCGAGGTGGACCTGTTGACGCTGACCGCCACGCCCATCCCGCGCACGCTCAACATGGCGCTCTCGGGCATCCGGGACCTGTCGATCATCGCCACCCCACCGCGCGAGCGCCTGGCGGTCAAGACCGTGATCCTGCGCTGGGACGAGGTGCAGATCCGCGAGGCGATCCAGCGGGAATTGAAGCGGGGCGGTCAGGTGTACTTCCTGCACAACGAGGTCAAGAGCATCGATCGCATGGCCCGCCTGGTCGAGGAAATAGTCCCCGAGGCGCGCATCGGCGTGGCGCACGGCCAGATGGGCGAGCGCGGGCTTGAACAGGTGATGTCGGACTTCTACCACCAGCGCTTCAACGTGCTGGTCTCGACCACCATCATCGAGTCGGGGATCGACATCCCCACCGCCAACACCATCCTGATCCACCGCGCCGACAAGTTCGGCCTGGCGCAGCTCCACCAGCTGCGCGGCCGCGTGGGCCGTTCGCATCATCGCGCCTATGCCTACCTGATCACCCCGGAGCCAGGGCAGCTCACCCCGGATGCACAGAAGCGGCTCGAGGCCATCGCCGCGCTCGAGGACCTGGGCGTGGGCTTCACGCTCTCCACCCACGATCTCGAGATCCGCGGCGCCGGCGAGCTGCTGGGCTCGGGGCAGTCCGGGCAGATGCACGAGGTCGGCTACCGCTACTACATGCAGCTGCTCGACCGGGCAGTCGCCGCCATACGCCAGGGCCGCGAACCGGCACTCGACGCCCCGATGCAAAACGTGAACACCGAGGTCGACCTTGGCGAGCCCGCGCTGATCCCCGAGGACTTCGTCAACGACGTCCACACCCGCCTAACGCTCTACAAGCGCCTGTCGACAGCGACGGACAACGAGGCGCTCGACGAGCTCAAGGTGGAGCTCATCGACCGCTTCGGGCTGCTGCCCGAGCCGGTGGTCGCCCTGGTCGAAACCCACCGGCTGCGCATCCGCGCCCGACGACTCGGCATCATCAAGGCGGAGCTCACGGCGCGCGGCGGCCGCCTGATCTTCGGCGAGAATGCCCGCGTCGATCCGGCCAAGCTGGTCGCCGCCGTGCAGGCCGCCCCGGACACCTATCGACTGTCGGCCGATACCCTGCGCTTTAACCGGGACATGCCGAGCCTGTCGGACCGGCTGCACACGATCGACGCCATCCTGCAGGACATCGCCCTGCCCGAGGCCGCCAAGGCGAACAAATGACCGACTCCAGCGCACACGACACGCCCAAGCCACCCGGGCGCCCCGCCCGAACCGCCCCGCTGTGGCGACGGGCCGCGGCGCTGTTCTACGACACGCTGTTCGTCATCGCCGTGGTGATCCTGGCCACGTTCATCGCACTGGTGTTCACCGGCGGGGAGCCCGTCCCGCCGGAAGGACCGATCCAGTGGCTGTTTCGGCTCTACCTGCTGGCGTGGATCGCGGCCTACTTCCTGTTTTTCTGGTGTCGGCTCGGACAGACCCCCGGCATGAAGGTCTGGCGCCTGCTGCTGATACGCGAGCACGATGGCAACTGTGTTGCGCCGATGCTGGCGCGCTTTGGCTTCGGCGTGCTCAGTCTGGCGACACTCGGCCTGCTGTTCTTCACCGCGCAATTCGATCCGCAGCGACGCAGTTGGATCGACCAGCACCTGTCGATGCGGGTCGTCCAGTTACTGCCCAACGGCTGAGGCAATCAGAACCCGACCAAAGCAAAAGGCCCCGGACGTAAGTCCTGGGGCCTTTAGGGCACCTCGCGAGTTGCCACCCCGGTCTCTCGACCGGGCCGTCATTCAGTCCGCCTGGTGGCGCAGGAACGACGGGATGTCGATGGTATCGAGGTTGATCGCGGTGTTGCCGCGATGCGCCGTGCCGGCGTAGGCCTGTTGGGCCTCGGCACGCGGCGGCTCGCTGGGCTCGTTCGGTTCCTCGCGGCGAGCGTTGTCGATCACCACACGCGGCTTGCGCGACTCGGCGGTCACGTTCTTGTTGCGTGACAGCCCGGTAGCCACCAGCGTGACCCGCAGCTGCCCGTCGAGCTCGTCGTCGACCGCCGTGCCCACCTTGACCACGGCCTCGTCGCCGGCCAGCGACTGGACCATCTCGCCGATCTCCATGAACTCGCCGATCGACAGATCGCCGTTGGACGTCACGTTCACCAGGATGCCCTCGGCGCCGGTGAGGTTGATGTCGTCCAGCAGCGGGCTGTGGATGGCCGCCTCGGCGGCCTCGGCGGCACGGTTGTCGCCGGTACCGACACCGGTGCCCATCATCGCGGTGCCCTTCTCGGTCATGATCGCGCGCACGTCGGCAAAATCGAGGTTGATCTCGCCCGGACGGGTGATCAGCTCGGAGATGCCGGCCACGGCGGTGAACAGCACCTCGTTAGCGGCGGCAAAGGCATCACGCAGAGCGGCCTGCTTGCCCATCACCGCGGTGAGCTGGTCGTTGGGGATCACGATCAGCGAGTCGACGTTGTCCTCGAGCTCCTGAATGCCCTCCATGGCCACGCTCGTGCGCTTCTTGCCCTCGAAGGAGAACGGCCGGGTGACCACCGCCACGGTGAGGATGTTCATGTCACGAGCGATCTGCGCGATCACCGGCGCTGCACCGGTGCCGGTGCCACCACCCATGCCGGTGGTGATGAACAGCATGTTGGCATCACTGATCGCCTCCTGGATCTGCTCGCGGTCCTCGAGGGCGGCCTGGCGGCCCAGTTCCGGGTCGGCACCCGCACCCAGACCCTTGGTGATGTTCGCCCCGATCTGCAGTTGCGACGGCGCGTTGCTCTTCACAAGCGCCTGGGCATCGGTGTTGGCACTGATGTACTCGATACCCTCGATGTGTTGCATGACCATGTGGGCCACGGCGTTACCGCCGCCCCCACCAACGCCGATGACCTTGATCTTAGCGCTTTCGGTCTGCATTTCGGCCATTGTCCAGTTGCTCATGATGTCGTCTCCTTCTCTCGCGTGGCGTTCAGATAAGTGGTGTAAATCAAAGGTGATCACGGAACCAGCCCTTGAGCCGTTCCAGAACATTTCCATGGGCCATTGACGGTCCATGGGCCGTTTGTTCGCGGGCCTGTTCCAGCCCGTGCAGCATCAAGCCGATCCCGGCGGCGTTCGCCGGGTCTCCCAAGGCATCCAGATTGCCGACCACGCCCTGGGGCGTGCCCAGTCGGGCCGGCATCTGCAGAAAGTCTTCGGCCAATTCGACAAAGCCCGGCATCTGCGCCGTGCCGCCGGTCAGCACCACGCCGGCATTCACCAGGTTCTGGCAGCCCGACTGGCGGATCTCCTCCTGCACATAGGAGAGGAGCTCCTCCACCCGCGGGCGGACGATGCGCATCATCGTCTCCTGCGGGATACGCCGCGGCGGCCGGCCGGAAACCCCCGGCACCTCGATGGCGCGCGAGGCCTCACGCTCGTCCAGTGCGCCCAGGTTGGCGTGGTTGATCTTGATCTTTTCCGCCTCGGTCGGCGGCGTGGTCAGGCCGTAGGACAGATCGTTGGTGATCTGCTCGCCGGCAATCGGCAGCACGGCGGCGTAGCGCAGCGCCCCACCCGTGTAGATGGCGATATCCGTAGTGCCACCGCCGATGTCGATCAGCACCACCCCGAGTTCGCGCTCATCATCGTTGAGCACGGCTCGGGCGGCGGCTATCGGCTCGAGGATGGTGCCCTCGACATGCACGTCACAGCGCTCGACGCACTTGATCACGTTCTGCACGTTGTTTGCCGCCGAGGTGACAATGTGCACGTTCGCCTCGAGCCGATGGCCGCTCATGCCCTGCGGTTTGCGGATACCGTCCTGACCGTCGATACGGAATTCCTGCGGCTCGCAGTGCAGGATCTGCTGGCCGTCGGGGATCTTGACCGCCCGGGCCGACTGGATCACCTGCTTGACGTCGGCGTCGGTGATCTCTCGCCCACCGGTGCCAGTCATCCCCTGCGAATCCATGCTGCGCACGTGATCGCCGGCTACACCCACCCAGGCCGAGCCGATCTCACAGTCCGACAAGGCGCTCGCCCCGTCGATCGCGCGGCGGATCGCCATCGACGTGGATTCGATATCGACCACCGAGCCCCGCCGCAGCCCCTTGTTGGTCGGATGCGAGCCATAGCCGATCAGGCTCAACCGCCCGTCGCCGTCGCATTCGCCAACGAGGGCCGCCACCTTGCTGGTGCCGATGTCGAGTCCGACAACGAACTCCCGCTCTCCTTTTCTCAACGCGCTCATGCTCTGTTTCTGCCCTTGATTGCCATGGTTTCCGATCGTTCCTGGCTCCCGAGGGGAACTCTGCACGATTCGATAGTGCCTCTGCGGGACCGCCAAGGGCCCAGTTGCAAGGCGCAGTCCGCCGTGAATGACGGTGGTCCTTTACAAGGACTGCAACGCCGCAAATGGGTCCTTGGCGGCCCGCCCCGATGGGGCTCGCGGATTTGCCCGCACTCGACGTTGCCGCCCCTCGCCGGGCAATGAGCCCGCCTTCGACACGGCGTCTTGATTGCGAACAAATCCGCGAGCCAGAGGCGCCATCGAATCGTGCAGAGTTCCCCTACCATCCCTGTTGTCAGTTTTGTGTTGTCTTGTTGTTTGTTTCGTCGTCCGTGTTGCGCCACGCCACGGCAAAACCGTTGCTGTAGCGCAGGTCGATCCGCTCGACCTGATCCATCTTCCCCGCGAGCGTGTCCGGATAGACGTCGAGAAGTCGCTGCAGGCGCGCCTCCAGCGATTCCTGCCCGGTCTGGATCACCGCCCCGGAGGCGAGCGACAGACTCAACGAGCCGCGCGGGCTCATGGCCACGCCGGTCAGCTCCATCCCTACGCCGGCAAGCACCGGCTTGAGGCTCGTGTAGCGCTCCCAGACGGTCCACTGGCTGCCGGTGGGACCGGCCAGCCTCGGCAAGCGTAGATCGACCGGACGCCGCTGCGGCGCGAACACCACACCCGACGCACTCAGCAGCCGATCCTCGTTCCAGGCGGCGATCGGCTGATGGGTCTGCAGGCTCACCAACAGTCGGTCCGGCCATTGCCGGGTGATACGCACCTCGGTAAGCCAGCCGTCGTTCAGCAGTCGCTCGCGCAACGCCGTGATATCCACCGCCCAGATGCCCTGCCCGAGAGCCGGCCAGAGTTCCTGTCGCACCTGCTCTTCGGTGACAAAACGGTTGGTTCCGTCGATCTCCAGTGCCGCCACCGGCGACTGGAGCTTGAGCCAGACCCGTTGCGAGACCAGCGCCACTGCGGCGACAAAGGCCAGCCACAGGCCGATCCGCCAGGCCCAGCGCAACGCCACCCGCAGGCCAGTGACGAATACAGTCCAGCGGTCGTGCCAGCTCGGTCCGCGGGGCCGTACTCGGGAGGCTCGTCGCGTTGTCATCAAATCGCTCCATCAGCCGACTCACCTCCCGTGGACGCCTCATCCGGGTTGACTAGGTTGGCGGGGTTGACCAGGGTCTGTTCGAGAATCGCGACACACAGCCCCGGAAAGTCCACGCCTACCGCACGGGCGGCCATGGGCACGAGCGAATGACTGGTCATCCCGGGGACCGTGTTCACCTCGATCAACCAGTGACGCCCCTCGGCGTCGCGCATGAAATCCACTCGGCCCCAACCACGGGCGCCGATCAGGCCAAAGGCCGTCCGGGCGACCTCGGCCAGCCGGGCCTCTTCCTCGTCCGAGAGGCCACAGGGGATCCGGTAGCCGGTGTCCTCGGCCTCGTACTTGGCCTGGTAGTCGTAGAAGGCATGCTCGGCGCTCGCCTCGATACGGATCGCCGGGAGGCTCTGCTCACCGAGGATCGCGACGGTGTACTCGCCCCCCGCGATGAACTGCTCGACCATCACCTCGCCGTGGAGGGCGGCCTCGCGGAACGCCTGTTCGACGCCCGCCGGTTCATCGACCTTGCTCACGCCCACGCTCGAGCCGTCTGCCGTCGGCTTGATGATCACCGGCCAGCCCATCGACTCGGCGGCTTCGCGGGCCGCGGCCGGGCTGTCGACCACGGAGAAGGCGGGCGTGTCCAGACCCGCGCCCTGCCAGATGCGCTTGCACATCACCTTGTCCATGCCGACCGCCGAGGCGGCCATGCCGCTGCCGGTGTAGGGCACCTCGGCCAGTTCCAGCAATGCCTGGACCTGACCGTCCTCGCCACCACGACCGTGCAAGGCGATAAAGACCCGGTCGATCCGCTCGGCCACCAGGCGATGGCCCAGTTCCTGGGCAGCGGCGCGATCGAGATCGACGCCGATCGCATCCACCCCAGCGGAGAGCAATGCCTCGTGGACGGCCCGACCGCTGGCCAGCGAAACGTCACGCTCGGCCGACCAACCGCCCATCAGCACCATCACGCGACCAAGGGCCTGTGTCCGCTCGCTCATGACCGGTCCCCCCAGTGCTCCAGCAACAGACCCGGCAGGCTGCCGACATTGCCGGCACCCAGCGTCAACACGATGCCGTTGTCCCCCACCATGTCGTCGATCACCTCGACCACCTGGGCGGGCTCGGAAACGAAGACCGGGTCGACCTGGCCGCGGGCGCGAATCGCTCGTGCCAGGCTGCGACCGTCGGCACCCGCGATCGGCTGCTGGCCGGCGGCGTAGACCTCCATCAGGATCAGCTGGTCGACCTGCGAGAGCACCTCGACGAAGTCCTCGAACAGGTCACGCGTCCGGGTGTATCGATGCGGCTGGAAGATCAAGAGCAGCGGCTCATCCGGCCAGGCATCGCGCACCGCGGCCAGGGTCGCAGCGACCTCGCGCGGGTGATGGCCATAGTCATCAAGCAGCATCCGCCGGCCTTGGGTGAAGGCGAGCGAGCCACGGCGTTCGAGGCGACGACCGACGCCCTTGAACCCGGCCAGTGCCCGCACGATCGCCTTGCCGTCGATCCCAAGGTCATGGGCCACCGTGATCGCCGCCAGCGCGTTGAGGATGTTGTGCCGGCCCGGCATCGCCAATCGGCAATGCCACGACTCGTCGCCCGGCAGACTGACGTCGAATCTTGACTCGAAGCCATCACTCTGGATGGCCGTGGCGCGCACGTCGGCCGGCTCATCGATGCCGTAGGTCAGCACCTGACGCCCCACCCGTTCGACGATGCCCATCGTGTGGTGATCATCGGCGCAGAGCACCGCCAGGCCGTAGAACGGCAGGTTGTGCAGGAATTCGACGAAATGATCCAGCAGTCGCGAGAAATCGTTGTCGTAGGTCTCGAGATGATCGGCATCGATGTTGGTGACCACCGCGACGTGCGGCTGCAGGTGCAGGAACGAGGCATCCGACTCGTCGGCCTCGGCCAGCAGGTATTCACCCCGTCCGAGACGCGCGTTCGAGGCGCTGGAAAGCAACTTGCCGCCGATCACGTAGGTCGGATCGAGACCGGCCTCGGCCATGATCGCGGCGAGCAGCGAGGTGGTAGTGGTCTTGCCGTGGGTGCCGGCGACGGCCAGACCGATCCGGAAACGCATGATCTCGGCCAGCATCTCGGCGCGACGCACCACCGGCAGCCGGCGTTCGTGCGCGGCGACCAGTTCCGGATTGTCCGCAGCAATAGCGGTCGAGACCACCAGCACGTCGGACCCGGCGAGGTTCGCCGCGGCGTGCCCGATGAACACCTCGATGCCCAGCTCGCGCAGATGCTGGACGACCGGCGATTCGTTCATGTCCGAGCCGGACACCACGAAGCCCAGGGTGTGCAGTACCTCGGCGATACCGCTCATGCCCGCCCCGCCGATGCCGACGAAGTGCAGGTGGCGCACCTTGCGCATGCGCACCTGCGCGACCGGGGCAAAATCGGCTGTGATTGCTTCCATTACCGGCCCTCCCCAGGTTGTTTGTTCTTGGTCCGCTCGGCGATCACGTCCTCGCAAATCGCGGCGATCCGAGCGGTGCTATCCGGCACGGCCGCCGCGCGGGCACGGCTCGCCATGTCGAGCAGCGCCGCTCGGTCGGCCAGCAAGGGACCGAGCAGACGTGCCAGGGTGTCAACGTCCGCCTCGCGCTGGTTGAGCAACCGCGCCGCGCCCTGATCCACCAGCCAGGCGGCGTTGAATCGCTGGTGATCGTCGACGGCATGCGGGAACGGCACGAACAGCGCGCCGACGCCGGCAGCGGCGATCTCGGCGACGGTCATGGCACCCGCCCGGGCGATGACGAAATCCGCCCAGCCGAAGGCCTCGGCCATGTCATCGATATAGCCCGATACCTCGTGACGGCTGTCGGCGCCCCAGTCGGCCGCCTCGTAATGGACTCTCGCCTGCTCCAGGTGGCGTGGGCCCGCCTGGTGACGAACGGCCAGGTCGGTGCGCTGGCTGATGCGCGCCAGGGCCTGGGGCACGGCCTCATTCAGCGCCTGGGCGCCCAGACTGCCGCCGAGGACCAGCACGCGCACCGGCGCCTCGCGGCCCGCGAAACGGGTCGCCGGGTCCGGTAGGGCCGCGATGGCCGATCGCACCGGGTTACCCACCACGCAGCTTGACGGCAGGGAGCGGCCGAAGGCCTTCGGGTAGGCGGCCAGCGTCACGCGGGTCAGGCGGGCGAGGACGCGGTTGGTCAGCCCGGCAATGGCGTTCTGTTCGTGGATCACCAGCGGGCGGCGCGCCAGCCACGCAGCCAGCCCTCCCGGGCCGGCGGCAAAACCGCCCATGCCGATGACCAGCGCGGGTCGATGGCGTCGCAGTAGTCGCCCGGCCTGCCAGACGGCATGCAGCAGACGGAAGGGGGCGGCCAGGCGAGTGCCCAGCCCCTTGCCGCGCAGGCCGCCAATGGCGAGGTAGTCGATCGGGTAGCCGGCCTGGGGCACCAGGCGGGACTCGATGCCCCGCTCGGTGCCCATCCAGCAGATGGCGTAGCCGCGCTCGGCCAGCGCATCGGCCACGGCCAGGGCCGGCACCACGTGCCCGCCGGTCCCGCCAGCCATGACGTAGATCACCGCGCGGCTCATCGGTTCACCTCGCGCACATCCTCGATGCCGGCATCGGCGAGGGATCGGCTCGCCTCGTGATGCACACGCAGGATCAACCCCATGGCGAGCAAGGTCGCGACCATCGCCGAACCGCCGTAACTGATCAGCGGCAGGGTCAGGCCCTTGGTGGGCAGGAGCCCCATGTTCACGCCCATGTTGATCAGCGTCTGCATGCCGATCCAGGTGCTGATGCCCCAGGCCAGTGCCGCGCCGGTGTAGTGCTTCACCACCCAGGCCATCCGCGCAATCACGAAGCCACGCCAGACCAACACGCTGTAGAGCCCCAGCAACGCGATGACGCCAAACAGGCCGAACTCCTCGGCGTAGACCGCGAAGATGAAGTCGGTGTGGGCCTCGGGCAGGTAGGCCAGTTTCTGCACGCCCTCGCCCAGGCCGCGGCCGAACAGCCCGCCGGTGCCGATGGCGATCAGCGCATTGACCAGCTGGTAGCCATCGCCGAACGGATCGGCGAACGGATTGGAAAACGACAGCAGACGATCGACCCGATACTGGGCCGAGAACACGCCGACGACGGCCAATGCCCCGCCGGCGACCATCAGCATCAGCATCGTCTGCAGCTGGGCGCGCATCAGCCAGGCCATGGCAAAGAGCGTCGCGCCGAGCACCAGGGTGTTGCCGTAGTCCGGCTGCAGCAGCAGGAGTGTCGAGGCGAGCATGATCACGCCCACCGGGGCGGCCATGCCGCGGATACGCGTTTGCACCTTTTCCAGATGCACACCGAGGTAGGCGGCCATCCAGACGATCATGCCCAGCCGGGCAAACTCGCTCACCTGCACCCGGACGAAGCCCAGATCGATCCAGCGCGTCGCCCCGTTGACGGTATGCGCCACACCCGGAATGAACAGCACGGCCAACGACAGGATCGAGCCGATCAGGATCACGTTTCGCAGGGCCACGAAGTGGCGCAACGGCACCATCAGCAGCACCGCCATCGCGATCAAACCGACAACCACCGCGCCGGACTGGCGAATCAGCAGGCCACGGCCGACCGACGCGGAATCCCCCATGCCGAGCGTGGCCGAAGCGACCATCACCAGACCAATCGACAACAGCGCCAGCAGGGCAATGAGGAACGACCGGTCCAGGGAGATGCCGCTGGTGGCATCTTTCGCCCCGTCGACCACATTGCGATCGGCGAGCCATTGCAGACCCCGACTGCCGAAGCGCCCCAGGGATTGCCAACCGCGGGCGTTGAGTTGCCACAGGCTCATGAGGCCACCTCCGCGGAAACCGGCGGCGACACGTCACGTGTGTCACAGACCGCTTCGGCCGCACGTGCGAAGTGCTCACCGCGATCGGCATAGCCGCTGAACTGATCGAAGCTCGCGCAGGCCGGCGACAGCAGGACAACCACTTGCCGGCCAGCCGATACCCGGGCAGACGCCTGATCGGCTGACCACGCCACGGCCGCCTCGAGCGACTCGCAGCGTGCGATGGGTAATGTGTCCCCGGCCACCGAGGCGAGTACCGACTCGATCCGGGCGGCATCGACGCCAATCAGCGCCACGCCCAGGGCATGGGCCTTGAGGGCCGCGGCCAACTCATCGAAGGACTGCCCCTTGGCCTGCCCACCAACGATCACCACCTGGCCGGCGGCCCCACCGACGGCCAACCCGTCGATCGCGGCCACGGCAGCACCGACGTTGGTGGCCTTGGAGTCGTTGATAAATCGCACCTCGCCGCCATTGATCGGCCAGCGGCAGACCACCTGCATGCGATGCGGCAGTCCGGTAAACGCCGCCAGCGCCGCGCGCAGGGCCTTGCCATCAAACGCCGCCCGCCCGGCGACCGCCTCGACCAGCGCCAAGGCCGCCAACGCGTTCATGCGGTTGTGGGCCCCCGGCAACGCAAGATCGTCTCCGGCAAACAGCCGCTGGTCGTCACGGCAGAGGGACTCGCCGTCGGCATCGAGGTAATAGCGATGTCTGGCGGCAAGCGAATCGTCGTTCGTGGCCGCGGAAAACGTCACGAGCTGACCCTCGCAGTCGGCCGCCATCGCGCACACCCGGGCATCGTCGGCATTGATCACCGCCGTGTCGGCCTGCACAAGGATCTTTTGTTTGAGTGCGGCGTAGGCCGCGATCGAGCCGTGCCGGTCGAGGTGATCGGCGCTGATATTGAGCACGGTCGCGGCACGTGCGCGGATGGCCGCCGCATCGCAGGCCTCCAGTTGAAAGCTCGACACCTCGAGGACGAGGACATCCAACGATTCGGCCAGCAGATCGAGGGCTGGGGTGCCGTAGTTGCCCCCGATGCCCACCCGGTAACCCGCGGCGGTGAGCAGTTCGGCGGTCAGGGCCGTGACCGTGCTCTTGCCGTTCGAGCCGGTGACCAGGACATAGGGCACCGGGGCGTGGCGCAGGGCGACGGCAATGTCGCTCTCCACCGGGATGCCACGGCGACGAGCCTCGACCAGCAGGCCCGCCAGCGGTTCAACCGCGGGGTCGAGCCCCGGGCTCACCACGATGCCTTCAAGCGCCCGGAGTTCGGCGGCGTCGAGCATGCCCGCGCCGAAGTCCCCGTCGAAGACCGTCCCGGCGCCGAACGCCGCCTGCCAGGCAGCGTGGGGGGCGCTGGCACCACGGGTGTCGGCGGCGACGAAGGGCTCGCCGCGACGGGCGAAGAAGCGCCCCGCGGAGAATCCGGTCTGTCCCATGCCGACAATCAGTTTCATCAGCGCACCTTCATCGTTGCCAGGCCGACCAACACCAGGATCACGGTGATGATCCAGAAGCGCACGATCACCTTCGGCTCCGGCCAGCCCTTGAGCTCGAAGTGGTGATGGATCGGCGCCATGCGAAAGATCCGCTTGCCAGTCAGGCGGAACGAGGCGACCTGAAGCATCACCGAGACGGTCTCGAGCACGAAGATCCCGCCCATGATGAACAGCACGATCTCCTGGCGGACCATCACTGCGACGATGCCCAACGCCGCCCCGAGGGCCAGGGCGCCGACGTCGCCCATGAATACCTGGGCGGGATAGCTGTTGAACCAGAGAAAGCCGAGCCCTGCCCCGACGATCGCGGCGCAAAAGACCACCAGTTCGCCCACCCCGGCGATGAACGGCAGTCCCAGGTAATTGGCGAACTCGTAATGGCCGGTGACATAAGCGAATGCGCCCAGCCCGCCCGCGACCAGCACGGTCGGCATGATCGCCAGGCCATCGAGCCCGTCGGTGAGATTGACGGCATTCGAGCTGCCGACCACCACGAAATAGGTGAGGATCACGAAACCGAAACCCAGCGGGATTAGGGCATCCCGGACCAGCGGGATCAGCAGGCTGGTCTCGGCGGGCGTCTCGGCGATGATGAACAGGAAGACGGCGGCGATCAGCGCGATCACCGACTGGCCCAAGTACTTCCAGCGCGCGGCCAGCCCGTCGCTGTGGCGGCGCGAGAGCTTGAGGTAGTCGTCCCAGCCGCCGATCAGGCCGAAGCCTATGGTCGTCAGCAGCGCCACCCAGACATAGACATTGCCGAGATTTCCCCAGAGCAGCATCGAGACCGCGATCGCGATCAGGATCAGTGCCCCGCCCATGGTGGGCGTGCCCGCCTTGGCCAGATGGGTCTGCGGGCCGAGTTCGCGAATCGGCTGGCCGGCCTTGACGCTCTGCAGCCAGCGGATGACGAACGGGCCGATAGCCAGCGAGATCAGCAGCGCCGTGGCCACGCCCAGCATGGCCCGGAACGTCAGGTATTCGAATACGCCAAAGAAGCTGGCGTACTGGGTCAGCCATTCAGTCAACCAGAGCAGCATCTCGCCCCCTCCCTGTGGATTCCTTGCCGGTCCCCGGCGCCATGCCGATCTCCCGCTCGAAGGCCTCGCGGACCCGTTCGATGTGCATGAAACGTGAGCCCTTGAGCAGCACGGTTACCGCCGTCTGGTCCTCGTCGGCCAGACGTTGTCGCAATACCTGGGTCGCCGCCTCGCTGTCATCGACCACGTCGAGCGTGCCGGCGGCGCCACCGGCGGCCTCGAAACCCGCGGCGAGCGCCGTGGCGCCCGGGCCGGCCGCGATCACGCCCTGGAGTTCTTGGCCCGCGGCGAATGCGCCCAATTGGCGATGCAACGCCTCGGCCTCCGAACCGAGTTCCCCCATGCTGCCGAGCACGGCAAACCGCGACCCCGGCTGGCCGGCCAGGTAGCCGAGCGCCGCTCGCATCGATTCGGGGTTGGCGTTGTAACTGTCGTCGATCAATTGCCAGCCATTGGCCAGCGTGATCACGTCCATCCGGCCCGCCGGTGGGCAGAAGGCAGCCAACCCCGTCCTGATCGCCTCGACCGAGGCGCCCGCCAGACGTGCCAGGGCGATCGCGGCGAGCAGGTTGGCCGCGTTGTGCGCACCGGGCATGGGCACGGCAAGGCGTTCGAACAGCCATTGGCCGCGCTCGGTGACCGACAGCTGATGGGCGGTCGCGTCGTATTCACCGGTCCAGGTCGCCCATTTGTGGTGGCTGGGATCGAGCGTGAACGTCTCGGCGGTCGGCGCGTCGATCAGCCATCGATCCACGCCTGCCGAGTCGAGGTTGATCAGGGCACGCGCCGCGCTGGGCCGGTGACGATAAATCTCGCCCTTCGCCTGGATGATCCGTTCGACCGAGCCGAATTCGCCTACGTGGGCCCGCCCGGCCATGGTCACGACGACGATGTTCGGGGCAGCCAACTCGGTCAGCCGGGCAATCTCGCCGACGTGGTTGGCACCCATCTCGACCACCGCGTACTGCGTTTCGGGCGCCCAGTCGAGCAGGGTCAGCGGCACACCGATATCGTTGTTGAGATTGCCGCGGGTGGCCGCCGTGGCGCCGATCTGACCCAGCATGGCGGCGAGCAATTCCTTGACGGTGGTCTTGCCGCTGCTACCGGTGATCCCGATCACGGTCGGATCGACCGCCTCGCGCCAGCCCCGCGCCAATCGACCCAGGGCGGCGAGCGTGTCGTCGACGATCACCTGTGGCAGGGCGCAATCCGGTTGTTCCTGTTCAACCAGCACGGCAACCGCCCCCTGTTGGGCCGCCTGGTCGATAAAGCCGTGCGCGTCGAAGTTCGGGCCTTTCAGGGCAACGAACAGGCGACCGCCCAGGTTGGTGCGGGTATCGGTCCCCACGCCGGCAATCGGCAGTGCCCCGTCGGCGTTCGTCGCCAACCGTCCATCGGCCCAGCGGGCGATCTGCTCGAGTGTGGTCCGGATCATGCCGCCACCTCCCGCGCCTGTTCACGCACCACCAGGCGGTCATCGAACGGCCGCATTTCGTCACCGATCTCCTGGCCGGTTTCGTGGCCCTTGCCGGCCACCAGCAGACAATCGCCCGGCCGCCCCTCGGCCAGCCGCCGGATGCCGATCGCGATCGCTTCGTGCCGATCGACGAGACGCTCGACCCCCTCGGGTTTGTTCATGCCGGCCACGATGGCGTCGATGATCGCCTCGGGCGGCTCGCTGCGCGGGTTGTCGCTGGTGACGATCACCCAATCGGCCAGTCGCTCGGCCACCGCGCCCATCAGCGGGCGCTTGCCCGTATCGCGATCGCCACCGCAACCGAAGATCACGCCCAGGCGCGCGCCATCAGGCAGCCCGTCACGCAGGCTGGTGAGCACGTTTTCCAGGGCATCGCTGGTATGGGCGTAGTCGACCACCGCGGTCATGCCGCTACCGACCGCAAAGGTCTCCATTCGGCCCGGCGGGGTCTTGAGGCGTCCCACGTAGTGCGAGAGGGTGTCGAGCGTCTCGCCCACCACCAGGCGCGCGGCCAGCGCGGCGAGCAGGTTTTCCGCATTGAACCGTCCGGCCAGTGCGGCCTCGAGTTCGGCCCGCTCGCCGAAGCCGCTGACCGCCAATCGCATCCGCCCCGATTCCGGCGCCTCAAGCACACCGGTCAGGCACGGGTGGCAACCGGTCAGTCCGGTAGCCGGAGCAAGCGAAAAGCACAACTGGCGTGGGACGTCCTCTCGAGCCGCGAGCGTCTCGAGCATGCGTTGCGTCGCCGATTGGTCGGCATTGAGTACCGCCTGGCGCAGGCTCGGCAAGGCGAACAGCTGGGCCTTGGCACCGAGGTAGGCCTCGATGTCGCCGTGATAGTCGAAATGATCCCGACCGAGGTTGGTGAACACGCCGGTGCGGATGGGAAGGCCGTCCACCCGACCCTGGGTCAGGGCATGGGACGACACCTCCATGACGATCGCGCGCGCGCCCTCACGGACCAGCTCGCCGATCAGGCGCCAGTTCTCGATCAGACCCGGCGTGGTGTTGGTCGTGGCCTGGTATTCGGCTCGCGGCGACCACAGCCCCCAACCCAACGTGCCGATCACGCCGACCGGCTCGCCGTCGAGGCCGATCAACCCGGCAATTAGATGGCAGACGGTAGTCTTGCCATTGGTCCCGGTGACCGCGGTAATCGCCACCGCCTCGTGGTTCCAGCCATTGGCCTGAATGACCAGTTCGGCGATCGCCTCCGCCGGGCGGTCGACGAGCACCACGCCCTCCGCCGGCGTCAGGCCGGCACCAATGACCCCGGCCGCCCCGCGTGCCAAGGCATCCGCGACAAACCGATCGGCATCGTGCGACTGGGTTTCGCGGGCGTAGAACAGCGTGCCGGCATCAAGATCACGGCTGTCGTCGCTGATCGCGCGCACGCGACGATCCGGGGCACCGGCGCGCCGCAGCATCGTGATTTCTCGCAGGCCGATTTCGGGGAATGCCACGCGCGCCATGTCAGCCAGCCTCCCCGGATCGAGTGGAGTCGGCCACCACGGACGGCAGGTCCCCGGCGATCTGCCCGGCGGGCAGCTCTGGCAGGTTGTCCGGGCGGATGTTGAGCATGCGAAGCGCACCGCTCATCACCCGCTGAAACGCGGGGGCGGCGACATCACCGGCATAGACCTGGCCGGCACTGGGGCGGTGCAACACCACGACCAGGGCCAGCCGCGGATCACTCGCCGGGGCAACACCGGCAAAGACGGTGTTGTAGTCGGTACGGGAGTAGCCGCCCTCGTCGAGTCGGCGCACGGTGCCGGTCTTGCCGGCGACCTGGAAGCCGGTCACGGCGGCCTTGGGTGCCGTCCCGGTCGGCGAGACCACAGAACGCAACATGCCGACCACGCGGTCGGCCACCTCGGGCTTGTACACCGGCCGGCTCTGAGGTGGGTCGTCAAGACGTAACAGGCTGGGCGCCACGAACTGACCGCCATTGGCCAGGGCGACATAGGCCGAGGTGAGTTGCAACGGCGTGACCGCCAGGCCATAGCCGTAGCTGTGGGCGGCCGTGTCCGCCACCCGCCAGTCGCGCCACAGGCTGAGTGAGCCGGAGGCCTCGCCCGGGAAGCCCACCCCGGTGACCTGTCCGAAGCCCAGTCCACGATAGCTGTCCCAGATGGCCTGGGCCCCGATATCCTCGGCCAGCATGCTCGCACCGACGTTGCTGGACTTCTCCAGCAGGCCGGTCATGTCCAGCGTGCCGTAATTACGGTGATCGTGGATGGTAAAGCCACCCACCCGACGGTAGCCGGGGGCGGTATCGACGGTATCGGACGGCTGCCAACGGCCGCTGGCCAGCGCGGCGGCCATGGTAAAGGGCTTGACCGCCGATCCCGGTTCGAACTGGTCGACGATCGCGTGGTTACGGGTAAGCGACGGATCGATCGTGGCGCGGTTGTTCGGATTGAACGACGGCGCACTGGCCATGGCCAGCACCTCGCCGGTGGCCACGTTCATCAGGGTGGCCGAACCGGCCAGCGCCTCGTGCTCCTCGACCGCACGCGACAGCTCACGATAGGCGAGGTATTGCAGCCGCCGATCGATGGACAGCGCGAGATCCTGACCCGGCCGCGCGGCCTGGACCACGCCCAGGTCGACAATCTCGCGACCATCGCCATCCTTGAGGATGCGCCGCTTGCCCGGCGTGCCGGCAAGCAGCTGATCAAAACTCAGTTCGATGCCGGCCAGGCCCTCGTCGTCGATGTTGGCAAAGCCGAGCAGCGGTGCGGTGACATCCGCGGTCGGGTAGAAACGCTTGTACTCGCGCTTGAGGCCCACGCCCGGCAACTTGGCCGCGCGCACCGTCTCGGCCAGACTCGGGCGCACCTGGCGAGCGACGTAGAGGAAGCGACGCGAGCCGTATTCGCGCACCCGATGCTGCAACTCGGCGGCAGGCTGGTCGAGCATTGCCGCCAGCCGATTGACCGCCTCGGGGTGGGCGCCGATCACCTTGGGGTCAATCCAGACCGCGTGCATGGCCACGCTGATCGCCAGCGGCTCGCCGTGGCGATCGGTGATCATGCCGCGATGGGCCGCGATGGTCTGGACGCGCTGCTGGCGATCCCCACCCTGCTCGGCATAGAAATCCCGTTCGGTCACCTGCAACTGTACCGCCCGGCCGAGCAGCATCACGGCCGCGAATGCGAACACCATCAGCACGATGCCCGCACGCCAGCGCACGCCCAGCCAGGCGGCCCAATGGGTAATGAATGCCCAGGCCGCGTTCATCGGAACACCACCGTGATCTGATCTTCCGCCGGCGGACGCATGCCGAGTTCCTCGGTCGCGATACGTTCGATCCGCCCCTGGGCGGTCAACGTGCCCTCTTCAAGCTGCAGCTCGGCGTAGGTGCCTTCGAGACGCTCGATACCGTCCCGCGCGACAGCAATCTGCTGGGTCAGGCGCCGATCCTCGGCCACCAGCACCACCACCGCGAGCGCGCTCGCGACGACCAGCACCAGCAAAAAGAGGTTAATGGCTCTCATGACGCCCGCTCCGCAACCCGCATGATTGCGCTGCGTGCACGCGGATTCCTGGCGGTTTCCTCGCGGCCGGCCCGAACGGCCTTGCCGAGCTTCTTGAGCGCCACCTCGCCGACCGGATTGCCGAAGAAATCCTTGCCGGCGGTGCTGTGATCGCGGATGAAACGCTTGACGATGCGATCCTCGAGCGAATGGAAGCTGATCACGACCAACCGACCACCCGGCGCGAGGTGTTCGAGCGCCTGCTCGAGGGCCTGGGTGATCTCGTCGAGTTCCTTGTTGATATAAAGCCGGATGGCCTGAAACGTGCGGGTGGCCGGATGCTTGTTGGGATCGCGCCTCGGAATGGCGTCGACGACGCAATCGACCAGATCGGTCGTGCGGGTCAGCGGCGCCTGTTCGCGCCGGGCGACGATGCCGGCCGCAATCCGACGAGCGAAACGTTCCTCGCCGAGGCGAAACAGCACGTCGCGGATTTCCTCTTCCTCGGCGACCGCCAGCCAGTCGGCGGCGGACGGCCCGTGGCTCTGGTCCATGCGCATGTCCAGCGGGCCGTCGAAGCGGAACGAAAAACCGCGTTCGGCCTGATCGAGCTGCGGGGAGGACACGCCCAGATCGAACATCACGCCATCCACCGGCTGGTCGATGCCATGCTCGGCCAGGGCCTCGCCCCAACCGGAAAAGGAGGCCCGGATAAACGAAAAGCGCGCATCCTCGTCGGCCAGTCGGGCCGCGCTCTCCGCCGCCTCGGCATCGCGATCGAAACCGATCAGCTGGCCGTTCGCGGACAGTTTCGTCAGGATGGCGCGGCTGTGACCGCCGCGACCGAAGGTGCCATCCACGTACGTGCCGGCCGGATCGGTGACCAGGGACTCGATCGCCTCGTCGCGCAGCACGGTGTCGTGGCTGGTATCGACGGTCATAGCGACAGGGTCTCCAAGGCCGTGGGCAATTGGTCGTCCTCGTCCGACTGGTCGAGGAACTCCTCGGTCATCTGATTCCAGAGTGTCTGCGACCAGAGCTCGAGCTTCTTGCCCTGCCCGACGAGCACGGCCGGCTTTTCCAGCTTCGCGTGGGCGCGCAGCGCGGGGGGGATGACGATGCGACCGGCCGAGTCGAACTCCACCTGGGTGGCGTGACCGATCAGCATCCGCTTGATGCGGTTGGCGGTCTTGTTGAAGGACGGCAGGGCGTCGATCTGTTTCTCGATTTCCAGCCAGGTCGCCAGCGGGTAGATAAGGAGGCAGTGTTCCTGGGTATCGATAGTGAGGATCAGCTGGTTCTCATCCTGCGCAAACGCCTCCCGGTGACGCGTGGGCATGGCCAGGCGACCTTTGGAGTCGAGATTCAGGTTGGTGATGCCTCGGAACACTTTTTCCCACTTTTTCCCACTTTTCTACACCTGTGCGCACTATAGCCCCAGCCAACAGGGCTATCAAGCAAATGGCGGTGTTTTTCTTTTGACCACAAGGAGTTAGCCAACAAAGGGGAGCAAGGCCACCCCCTGTTTCCAGATAAAAACAGGGGGTTACCACGCATAGGTAATAAAGCGCACGAGGATGCATGGGGCCGCATCCCGGCGCACCGAAGTGCCGGTGGGGGAAAGCGGGAAGAAAACGATCTGCCTGGGGCGCTCGGGGAAAAGCGATCAGGACGAGTGGCGATGCGGCGAAGCCGCATCCGCCGGCGGGAACGGGGCCGTTCCGCCGGTACACACAAAATGGGGTGGAGTCAGCCGGTAAGCCGGGTTCTGTCGTGGATTGCCATTCATCTGGGCGCGACGTCACCGTCGCGCTCGAGCAGCCTACCCGGGAACAGCGCGGGCCACGCCATTGTTCCCCTATTTGGCCTTGCTCCCGGTGGGGTTTACCTTGCCACGACGTGTTACCACGCGTGCGGTGCGCTCTTACCGCACCCTTTCACCCTTACCTGTGCCACCTTGCGGCGGCCATCGGCGGTCTACTCTCTGCTGCACTTTCCGTCGGCTCGCGCCGCCCAGGCGTTACCTGGCACCGTGCCCTATGGAGCCCGGACTTTCCTCGACGCCCCGAGGGACGCCGCGACAATCTAGCCAACTCCGGCGGCGGAGTATAAAGAAACCGCAGGCGGTGTCGAGGCGAGTGTCATCCCAACGCCGTCATCCACGGGGAGTCGGGTAGAATTCGAACCCCGCCATCGATCCGATCACACCCTTGCCTCGAGCCTGAACCATGCCCGAATCGTTCCCCGCGCGTCTCGATACCCTGCGCGCCCAAATGACCGAACCTGCCGCCCGTGCCGTGGACTGCGATCAGGCCGCGAGCGTGATCGACTGGTACTACGAACAGGCCTGGCAGACCGATCGCATCGATCGCGACGAACTGCCGTGGCTGCTCGACTGGATGCGCCACTGCCACGACCCACGTCGATTCGAGATCGGGGACGGCCTGGCCGTGACCCTGATCGGCGAGGGCCGACTCCAGGAAGCCAGCGACCTGGCCGAGGGGTTGCTAAGCGAGGCCTGGGATGCGGGATTGACGCATACCCTGGCCCTCGCCCTCGCCGCGCGGGGCGACGTGGCCGGGGCGATCACCCGGCTTCGCGATCTGGTCGATCACCCTCAATTCGCGGCCCTGCCGCCGGAAATCGCGACCCAGGCTCACCTCGACCTGGCCACCCTGCTCCGCCGTCAAGGCAGCCTGTTCAAGGCGATCCGTCCCCTGACCCAGGCGGTGGAAACCGCCGCACGCTGCGACGATCTAGCCTGGCTGGAGCAGGCCGCCGACATGCTGATCGAACAACTGGTGGAACAGGGCGGCGCCGAGGAGGCCGTGGAGATTCTCTCCCCCTACCTCTCGCCCGGGCTCGACGACCACCGCCTGGGCCTTTGGCAGCGGGTCCTCAACCGACTCGGCAACCAACTCGACCCGGACCTGCGCGAGCGCGGCATGGCTCTGATGGTCCGCGCCGGCGACTACCGCACGGCACTCAACCGGCTCGTCGACCAGGCCGGCAACGACCCCCAACAACTGCTGTTGGCGTTCACGGCCGCCCTGTCGCTGCACGCCCCCGCCGAAGTCACCTGCCCGCTGGCCGCGCGACTGCTGGCGAGCGATTCGGCCCGTCAAGGCGAAAGCGCACCACTCATTGCCGCCGCCTCGGTAGCCGTCGCCGAAAGCCACGACGACAAAAGCCAGGCCCAGGCGAAATGGCACCGTGACGGCGTGGTCCAGCTAATCAGCGTGGCAAAACACCACGGCATCCTCGAAGAGGAAGTACGCGAATGGGCCGAGAAGGAAGGGCTTTATCACGAACACGGCGTGATCGAACGCGCCACCCAGCACTGCCTCGACAATATCGACCGACCGCCCGAATGGCTCATTAGCCATATCAAGCAAGCAGGCTAATCGGAGCGCATATAAAAAGGCCCTGCCGTTTGGCAGGGCCTGTTCTTTTCGACCGACTCATCGATCAATTCGCAACACTCCGATCAAACACCGGGGCCGGTGATTCAGATGCGGAAGTCCTCGAGCTTCTTGCCCTTATTGAGCTCATCGACCAGCCAGTTGGGGCGCTTGCCGCGCCCCGACCAGGTCTGCGACGGGTTGGCCGGGTTCATGTACTTGGCCGGCAACTTCTTGCCTGCCTGCTTGCTGCCCTTTTCGAGGCCGAAGATGTCGGCCACGCTGGTATTGAGCTCGCTGGCCAGTGCCTCGGCCTCGCGGCGCAACTCCATGACGCGCTGCTTGCTGCGCTCGCGCAGGGCCTGCTCGGCATCATTGACCAGTTTCTTCAGTTCGTCGGCGGAAAGGTTTTTTACGTCAAATTGACTCATCTGGATAGGTACCCCTGAAAAATTAACGGGCGGAATGGGATTCACTCGAATCGGCATTCTTTCCGGAGAAAACCGCGCTTTCCATGGCCCGGCCCAATACCTCGGGAATCTAGCCCATTAAAACAAACAGGTCAACGCCTACCGAGTCATAACACCGACCAAGTCATCAACACATTCCCGCAAAAGCTGACGACTACCCGAAAGATCGCCTCGAAATCGTTTCTGCATCGAAAACACGGAAAACGGCCTGCCACTCGTTTTCTGTCCTGACAACGACTGCACGACAAAATGAATGAAGGGGCGCTCCCACCCGATAGCAAAAAGGGGTCGCGAAGCGACCCCTTTTCAAAAGAGACTGTCTGTCTTATCCCAGTGTCACCCGGCCGGCCATGTCGGACTGCGATGCCAGCCGCGCGACGACGGCAGGTCGCGAATGGGATCAACCACCGCACGCCCCTCCCCTGACGATTAACGTGCGCTCAGGCAAAGAGATCGAGAACCAAGCGCCCCTGGGCCCATTCCTCTTCGCCAGGTCCGTCCGCTCCGTCGCCGGCGCCCAACTCCATTTGGCCGCCCTGGGAGCCGTCACCGGACTGGCTACCGGCACCACCCTGATCATCGGCATCGGCCAACTGCTGACCGAAATCGCTTTCCTGACCCAGGCCGACCTCGACCTCGCTATTGGCCAGCCCGGCCTCCTGCAACCACTCCTTCAGCCGCGGCAGCTGCTGCTCGAGCAGGCCCTGGGCGGTGGCGTTGGTCGCTGTCAGGGCGATGCGGGTCTCGTCTCCCTGGGTCTCGATGGCGATCTTCAGTGGCCCCAGATCCGCGGGGCGCAACTCGATACTGGCCTTGGAGACTCCCTTGCCGACCATCCATTGGATCTGCTGGCCCAGTTGCGCCGGCATCTGTGGATTGGGCGTCCCGGCTGCGGCCTGTCCGGTGAAGACCCCGCCGGCGGGGCTGCCACCGGACAACATCGACGCGGGGTTCCCCCCCAGGCCGGTCGAGTTGGCCTGGCTGCTGCCCGAGGCAAGCTCCGCCTCGGCGCGTCCCTGATGACCTTCCAGACCATTGAGCGCCGACCAGCGGGTCAAAGACGCTCGCTCACGCTCCATCGGGACCGACTCGCGACCGCTCAGCCCCAGCGCGGCACTTACCGGCCCACCGGACCAGTCGCCATCACGGGCCGCTTCACCGCCGGCCCCACCGCCCAGCCGGGTCGACTCGCTCCCACCGGCCGCCCGGCGTCCATTCTCGGCAAAGCGCCAGCCCCCGTCCCATGCTGACTGGCCCTCACCGCGAGGGCTCGTCATGCCCTGGGCGACTCGGGCCTCGCTAGCCGCGGCCGACTCGGCACGACGCAAGGCGTTTCCCAGCGCCTGCAACTGTCCCAGCAGGCCCGGCGCCATTGATTCGCCCTCGGACCGGGCGTCGGCCAATCCCTCACGCAGGCTGGCCAGGCGCTCCATCAATCCCTCCAGCGCCGCTGCCGGTTGCGAGTCGGCGCTGTCGATCGACTGCCTAAACCGGGCGAGGGCATCCGCCAGTTCCTTCACCTGGTCACCCAGCCCGCCCATGAGGCCATCCGGCATGCCACCGGCAGCGGCCGACGGGTTCCGAGCCAAACCACCGGCGGAGCCGTCGCCCCCAAACCAATCGGCGCCCGGGCCATTACCCAGACCATTACCTGAACCATCAGGCTGGCCCAGCGACCCACTCTCTCCCGACGCGCTGTTCAGGCGGGCGCCCCGGCCATCGAGCAAGGCGGCCAACTCGTCCAGTGCCGACTGGATTTCGGGCCCGCTACGCATTGCGGCGTTCTCGCCTGGCTGGGTCGCACCCGCCGACCGACCGGCAAGCGCCTCGCGCAACTGCGCCAATTGATCGGCCAAGCCCGCGAGCGCCTGATCGAAATCATTGCTACCGCCAATACCTTGACCGGCCGCGGGCCCGCTCTCCGACGACAGGGAGGCACTGCGTGGCGAGCCGCCCTCGCCATCCAACTTGAGGCGCCCCTGCGCCGAGGCCATCAGACGCGCGAACTCCTCGCGCCCGCCACTGCTCAACCCGGCCGCCAAGCGACCGGCCTTGCCGTCGGCACTGCCCAGCAGGCGACCGAGCGCCTCGATCGTTGTCTTGCCTTCACCAATCTGACTCATTGCATTCCCCCTGTTCCGCCACCGTGCGCGGCCTTGGCCGCCCCGTGCTGATCCATCACCTGTTGCTCGGCCCGGGCGTCGCGCCGGCGGATCGAGTCACGATATCGCTGGCTGAGCCGATCGACGGATTCGTTGCGCACATGCGCGTCACGGGCATCATTCGCCCGCTTACTCAGTTGCTCTTCCAGGTCGAGGACCACCTTGCGTTGATGCTCGATGGTGTCCTCGATCCGGGCCATGAACTGACGGTAATTCTGCAGCGCGAAGGCCCGGTTACGTCCCTCGGCGGCGAATCCCAGATTGTTGGTGTATTCGGTGAAATAACCTTCCAGGTCGGCCAGGCGCTGGCGTTGCGCGTCGAGCTCACGCTGTGCCTCGCGGCGGCGACGACTGGCCAGGTCGGCCTGGTGACCCATCACCCGACCGGCATTGCCCAGAGACTTGAGTCGCTGTGTGTCACTCATTCTCGGCTACCCCACGTCAATCGGAATGCAACAGGTCGACCAACGCCTCGATGCTCGAGGCCATGTCCGCCGGCTCGTCCATGGGCTGCGACAGGAACGCTTCGAGGTCGGGCTGGATGTCGATCACCCGGTCGAGCCGCGCGTCCTGACCACGGCGATAGGCACCCACGGCGATCAGGTCACGGTTTTCACGGTAAGTGGCCGCCAACTCCTTGAATCGCCTCATCAAGGATAGATGATCCGGGTCAACCAGCTTGGGCATCAGTCGGGAAATGGAGGCCTCGACATCGATCGCCGGGAAGCGCCCACGCTCGGCCACCTCGCGTGACAACACGATGTGACCGTCCAATATCGCGCGGGCGGCATCGGCGACCGGATCGTTGAGATCGTCCCCCTCGACCAACACGGTATAGAAGGCCGTCAGGCTTCCCTGGCGGCTTTCACTGTTGCCGGCCCGCTCGACCAGCCTGGGCAGGTGGGCGAACACCGAGGGCGGATACCCCTTGGTCGCCGGCGGCTCGCCAATCGCCAGACCGATCTCCCGCTGCGCCTGGGCGTAGCGGGTGAGCGAGTCCATCAGCAGCAGTACGTCGAAGCCCTGATCGCGAAAATGCTCGGCGATCGAGCTGGCCAGATTCGCCCCGTGCAGGCGCATCAACGCGGAACTGTCTGCCGGGGCTGCCACAACGACCGCGCGTTGGCGTGCCTCGTCATCAAGAATTTCATGGACGAACTCCGCGACCTCGCGGCCCCGTTCGCCGACCAGGCCGACCACGATGATCTGTGCACGGGTGTAACGGGTCATCATGCCGAGCAACACGCTCTTGCCCACGCCCGAGCCGGCAAAGATGCCCATGCGCTGACCGCGGCCGACCGTCATCAGGGCGTTGATCGCCCGTACGCCCACATCCAGCGGTTCGGTGATCTCGCGACGTTTCAGGGGGTTGATCGATCGACCATGCAGATTGACCGACGAATCGCCGGTCAGCCGCTCGCCGTCGTCGATCGGACGACCACGGGCATCGAGCACCCGGCCGAGCAGTTGTTCGCCCATCGGTACGCGGCTGGCCGTTCCGAGGTTCTTCACCCGGCAGCCCGGGCCCACGCCCTGGGTGGTCTCCAATGGCATCAGGTAGGTCGCCTCCTCGGCGAAACCGACCACCTCCGCCTCGAAGCGCCTCCCTTGCGGGTCGGTCACCTCGCATTGATCCCCGATCAGCGCCGACAGCCCGCGCGCCTCCAGCGCCAGCCCGACCACCCGGACGATCCGCCCCTCGGAGGCCGCCGCCGGGGCGTCCACCCGCGCGGTCGTGCCCATCAGGCGTCTGGCCCAGTTCAGCGAGATATCGGCGCTGGGATCACGCAGTCCGGGATCGGTCATCGCGGCGCTCCTCCGACTGGGGCTCATCGGCCTGCGACGCCTCCTCGGCGTCAGGGACTGGATCGGCGGCCGGGCCATCCGTCCCGGCCGCCTCCGTTTCGATGGATTGCTCCGCCGGCTCGGCGGCCTCATCAGACCGATCCGTTCCCGACGTCGTCGCGGCGGCCTCGGGAACCGGCTGGTCCGGGCCGGGATAGACCCGACCGATCAGGTGATCGAGCGTGGCCGCCCAGCGATTGGCCAGACTGGCATCCACGCGGGCATCGCCCGATTCCACAATCACGCCACCGGCACTGACCGTCGGATCGGGCCGCAGATCGAGTGTCTCAAAGCGCGGATCCTCAATCAGCTCGCGCAGCGCCGCCTGGTCATCAGGCGAGCAACGCAGGGTCACCGTTCGCACGGACACCGGCAGGGCCGCGAGCGCCTCGCGGGCGATCGACGGCAGTCCGCTGTTGTCGGCCTGGACCTCGCGGGCCACCATGACGCGCGCGATCTGGGTTGCCAGCGCCGTGAGCTGCTCGGTGACCTCGTCGTCGAGCAGGGCCAGCGGCCGCTCCAGATGCGACAGCCAGCCACGCAGGCGATTCTCGACGCTTTCGATCTGCTCCCGGGCGGCGGCCATTCCTTCCTGATAGCCGGCATCGCGACCTTTCTGCAGGCCCGCCTCGTAACCGCGCTTTTCGGCCTCGGCACGCGCCTCGGCATGCTCCTCGGCCGTGGCCGGGTCGGGCTCGTCGGGGGTTTCCTCGGCCGGCGGGTTGCTGAAATCCGGCAGCTCCCAGGCCCCGACCAGATCCTGCCAGTCGGAGGCTTCCAGGGGCCGGGTGAGGGCCGGCGCGACGTCAGATGAACTCATCGCCACCACCGCCACCCAGGGCTATCTTGCCTTCATCGGAGAGTTGACGGGCAACCTGCAGGACTTCCTTCTGCGCGGCCTCCACGTCGGCCAGGCGAGTCGGGCCGAGGGTTTCGAGATCGTCGCGCATCATCTCGGCGGCGCGACGCGACATGTTGCCGAAGATCTTTTCCTTGAGCTCGGAATCGGCGCCCTTCATCGCCAGCAGAAGCTTGTCGGCCGGGACCTCGCGCAGCAGCACCTGCAGGCTGCGGTCCTCGACTTCGACCAGGTTGGCGAAGACGAACATCAGGTCCTCGATCTGGACGCCCAGTTCCTCGTCGGTCTCCTTGACGCGCCCCATCAACTCCTCTTCCACGTTGGATTCGAGGAAGTTCATGATGCCGGCGGCGATCTTCACGCCGCCGACCTTGGAGGACTTGCCGCCCTGGGTGCCAGAAGCCTGACGCTCCATGATGTCGTCGAGTTCCTCGAGGGCCTGCGGTGAAACCCCCTCGAGGTGAGCGATGCGCAGGACGATGTCGGTACGGGTGTTCTCCGGCAACATCTGCAGGATCTCGGCGGCCTGGTCGCTTTCCAGGTGTGAGAGCACGATCGCGATGATCTGGGGATGCTCGTAGCGGATGATCTCGGCGATCGACCGCGCGTCCATCCACTTGAGAAATTCCAGATTACGCCGGTTGCCCTGCGACGAGATCCGTTCGAGCAGGCCAGCGGCCTTGTCCTCGCCCAACGCTCGAGTCAACACGTTGCGGATGTAGTCGTCCGACCCCAAGGCAAGACCGGTCTGGTTTTCCAAATCGTCGGAGAACTCGTCGAGTGCCGCCTGGATCTGCGGGCGGGTGACGTTCTTCAGGACCGCCATGGCCTGGCCGATCTTCTGCACCTCGCGCGGGTCGAGCTGCCCGAAGATTTGCGCGGCAGACTCCTCACCCAGCGCCATCATCAGAATGGCCGCCTTTTCCGGCCCTTTGAGGCCGATGAGGGGGGTTTCCTTCGGGAAATTCGCTTCGGGTGCCTGGGCCATGGGAAATCAGTGCTCCTCGTGGGTCCACTGCTTGATGACAGCAGCGACCGCCTTGGGATCGTGGTTGACGCTCTTGCGCAGCTGGCGCAGCTTGTCGGTGTAGCTCGCGTTGCCGATCAGCTCGGGCACGTTGGAGAGATCGTCCTCGTCGTATCCCTCTTCCTCGGTCTGCGCCCGACGCTCGTCCGGGTACTGGGTCGGCATAGTGTACTGCGGCCCCTGTTGTCCGGACTGATCGGTCAGCTCGCTCGACGTGGCCACGCGCTCACGACGACTCTCGGCGAGCATCTTCAGCAACGGCCGGGCGACCAACAGGAACACCAGCAGCATGGCCAGGCCAATGCCGGCATTCTTCAAGGTGGACCAGAACCAGCCCTGCTCCCACATCGGCGTGGTAACCGGCTCGATGTCCTGGTCGACGAACGCGAAGGTACTCAATGTGACCTGATCGCCACGAGCCTCGTCGATGCCGACGGACTGGGCCACCAGCGCACGCATCTGTTCCAGACGCTCGGTGCGGGCCTGGGCCGCGGCCTCGGCGGCCGCCTGGTCCTCGGCATCGGCCGCCGCCCCGCCGGCAGTGGCGTTCTCGTCGAGCAAGACGGCGACGCTGAGCTTTTCGATCTGCCCACTGGCGAACTGGATGTGCTCGATATTGCGATCGACGTTGTAGTTGCGCGTCTCGTTGCGATCGCTATCGATCGGGGTCTGCACCAGGGTCTGGAATTCCTCGACGGTCAGGTCCTGCGGCGCGGCCAAGCCACCGTCGCCGCCCCCCGGATTGACCTCACCACCGCCCGGCGGCTGGTTGGCTATCGCGCCCGGAACCCCGACGACGCCTTCGCCACGGCCCAGCGAGCGAACGGTCTCGTTGAGCTGCTCACTGAGCAGGACGCCTTCACCGGGGCCATACGTCTGGCTGGTGCCTTCGCGACGGGAGAAATCGATATCCGCGGACACCTGGGCCCGGACGCGATCCGACCCGACGATCGGTGCGAGCAGTGACTCGATCCGTCGCGCGTAGGCCTGTTCAAGATTCTGACGGTATTGGAACTGGCGGCTGGTCAGTCCCATGCCGGCGGCATCGTCGCCCTCGTTGGTCAGCAGGTTGCCGCCTTGATCGACCACGCTGACGTTCTCGGGGGAAAGATCGTTGACGCTGGAGGCGACCAGGTGAACGATACCGTTGACCTGCCCCCGACCCAGGCTGCTGCCGCCCTTGATATCGACCACGACCGACGCGGTCGGCGTCTTTCGATCGCGCACGAATACCGATTTCTCGGGCTGGGCCAGGTGCACGCGGGCGGCGCGGATCGCGCCGATCGTCTGGATCGAGCGGGCCAGCTCGGTTTCGATTGCACGCCGGTAACGCGCCTGCTCAATAAATTGACTGGTGCCGAGCGACTGGTCCTGGTTGAGCATCTCCAGCCCGACGCCATCGCCGCCCGGCAGGCCCTGCTGGGCCATCAGCATGCGAACCTCGGGCAGGCGATCGGTGCCCACCATCACCGTGCCATCGTTCGCCAACTCGTAGGGCTCGCCCGCGGCCTTGAGCGCGTCGACCACTTCGGCGGAGGACTGGGCATCCAGCGACTGGTACAGGGGCACCATCGACTTGCCGCTCCCCCAGAAGAAGAAGCCGACCATGAACGAGATCACCGCCGCCAACGCGATCAGCAGCAACAGCTGACGGAAACTTGACGACTGCGTGAACGCATCCATTTGCCGGATCCAGCGCGGGCTTTCGCCGCTGCCGGTCGGGGTGGTGGTGATAGCAGAACCTTGGGCCATGACGTGGTGTCCGAATCAGGAGAAAGCGGGTGACGGAATAAAACGAGGCATTACAACGGCATGTTCATGACCTTTTCATAGGCCTGAACCAGTCGATTGCGCACCTGGAGGGTTGCCTCGAAGGCCACGGAGGATCGTTGCGAAGCGAGCATGACCTCGGTGAGCGTCACCTGATCGTCACCCGCCTGCAGGCGGTTCTTGAGATCACCGGTGGTCTGCTGCGCCTCGTTGACCTGCCCGACCGCCTGGGTCAGCGCGTCGGCGAAATTGCTGCGCTCGACTTCATTGACGCCCTGCGCAGCCGGATTGATGGCCTCCGGGCGCTGGGTGGCCGCGGTGCGCAGTTGCTGCATCTGGGAAAGGATCTGATCGACTGACATGTCGTTGCCGCTCATGGACCCACCTCGTTGACTGTCGCGGATTGACTTGCGTCAGTCTCTAGCAGGACACGTGCCAGTTCAGGCAAAGGCGGGTAATCAACCGATCTGGTACTTCCGCATCTTCTCGACCAGGGTGGTTCGACGGATACCCAGCAACCGGGCGGCCCGGGCAACCACCGCCTCGGCCTGTGTCAACGCCGCCTGGATCCAGGCCTGCTCGATCGCCTCGAGCTGTGCCTTCAGCGAGATGCCTTCCTCCGGTAGCGTCAGATCGCAGTCTTCGACCTCCTCCGGGGTCAGCGGCAATCGCGGACCAAGGTTCTCGGTCAGCGACCAGATGCTGCGCGGGTCAGGATCAAGTCGTTCGGCTGTCGGGTGATCCGTGACCGGCGACGCCCTGCGGTCGGACTCGGACTCGGGCACCGACGGGCTGAGATGCTGCAGGTGCGCGGGGAGATCGGCGACCCGCGCCGGACGGTCCGCCGCGAGGATGCCCATCCGTTCGAGCACGTTGGCCAGCTCACGCACATTGCCGGGCCAGTCGTGTTGCTTGAGCACCGAGATCACGGCCTCGGTCAGGGTTGGCGCCGGGCGCCCGTCGCGGTGCAGACGCTCGATCAGTGCCGAGGCGATCTCCGGCAGATCGTCGCGCAGGGCGCGCAACGGCTGCGTCTGGATGGGGAAGACGTTGAGACGGTAATAGAGATCCTGGCGGAACTTGCCCTCGTCGACCATCGAGAGCAAATCACGGTGCGTCTCCGCCACGATGCGCACGTCGGCATCGAACGAGGCACTGCCGCCGACGCGCTCGAACTTGCGCTCCTGCAGCACCCGCAGGATCTTGACCTGCATGGAGAACGGCATGTCACCGATCTCGTCGAGAAAGATGGTGCCGCCCTGCGCCAGTTCGAAACGTCCCTTGCGCTGGGTGATCGCACCGGTGAAGGCCCCCTTCTCGTGACCGAACAGCTCCGATTCGAGCAACTCGCCGGGAATGGCCCCGCAGTTGACCGGCACGAAGGGCTTGTCGGCCCGCTCGGAGAGCATGTGGATCATCCGTGCGACCACTTCCTTGCCGGTGCCGGTTTCGCCCAGGATCAGCACGGTGGCATCCGTCGGGGCGACCTGGGCAACCTCGTGACGCACGTCCTCGAGTGCCGGGCTGTTGCCGATGAGGCCACGATTTTCATGACGCAGTCGCTCACCGCGCCAGCGGCTCTTCATCGGCGCGAGCACGGCCTGCAGCGTGTCCAGTGGCACCGGCCAGGGCAACTGGGCCAACGGCGGAACGGGCGGGGTGCCGTCAAGCTGGCCCAGCACCACCCACGGGGACTGGCTGCTGGAATTGGCCGCCTCGACCGCGCCATCGGCGGCGAATGTCAGGCGGCACAACGGCTCATCGGGCACGGACTGCGGCGAACCAGTGCAGGTATGGAAACCGAGCAGCGTCAATTGCTCGTTGAGTAACGACGCCTCGGGCGCCTTGCTGTCGATCCAGCAAAGGGGTTGAGGCAGCGGCATGCTCTTCTCCTGGGTGCTCGGCGGTCGATCGCCGCCGATTCTTGTTGTTTTTTATTTATCTTTCCGAGCAAACTGTTGCGCTCCTGCGCTCACCGCCCGGCAGGAACCAGGGCGCGCTGGACAGCAGAGGAGCAGGAAAGTTCACAAGGAATCAAAAGTTCACACGAAATTAGCGTGAGCCTCGCGACATGTCAAAACATTGTCACTCGCAGGGAAATCCCGTGAGATCCCCTGTGGCTTGTGAGCGACACTGGGCCGTCCTACCATCGGCAAGCACCCCCGCTTACCCACCCGGCCACTGTCCGCGACCGGAGACCGCATGAAGATTCTCAAGGTCGAACAACCCGGCCAGACGACCACCACCGGGCCGGTCCTCCGCCTGGAGACGGGTCAGCGTCTAGCGGCCATTTCGCTGTCGGACGCACGCCCCGGGGAGCGCGCCATGCTGTCGGTGGCCGGCGGGCAGCTTCAGGTCACCACGCAGCACCCGTTGAAAGCAGGCCAGGCCATCGACCTGGTGGTCACTCGGCTCGGCGAGCAGGTCCATTTGCGCCCGCTTGCCCCCCCGCCCGACCCTCGCCAACTCGACCAGGCACAATTGACCCGCAACCTGCTCCAGGCCCTCGCTCGCCTGCCTCCCAGTGGCGCGACTGGCACGGCCGCCCCGCAGGCCGGAGCCCCACCGGCCGTCACCGGCATGGGGACGCCGCCACCCGCCGTCCCGCCCGGCGCGGGCACCGGTACGGGTAATGCGACGGGCAACGCGGGCGCTCCTACTCGGGCCCCCGGCGGCTCGTTGGCGACCAATGGCCAGAACGCGATGCCGCCCGCTCAATCAACCCAGCCGGCAAACCCGCCGGGCACGCATCGCCAGACGGGCGCGTCTCAGCCATCAATCCCGGCCTCGGTGTTACAGGCGGCCCAGTCGAGTGGCACGGCAGGGTCCACGGAATCGGTGATGCGCGCCGCGCTCGCCCGGGCGAGCACATCGGCAAGCCAGCCGATGACCCAGGCGAACACCCCGACCTCAGGGCAGGCCGCGCCAACGGCACCAGCGCAGACCATTCCCCCGGGACTCAACGGGCTGTTGCCACTGCTCTCGGCACTGCGCGAGCCGCGGCTCATCCAGGGGCTGGTCGCCGGCTGGCTGGCCACGCCGGCCAATCCCGCCAAACAACCCAACCCGCTTGCCGGCGTGGGCGGGCCCATGCCGGCGCCCGGCGGCCAGGGACAAGGATTCATGGAAACCCCGCTGGGCACCATGCTCCAACAAGCCGCCCGCAGCCTGCGCAGCCAGCCAGATCTGGCCCCGCGCGACCCGGCCACTCGACAGGCCACGCTCGAATTCATGCAGCGGCTCGGCGAGCAGGTCGAGCGCAGCCAGCTTGCCACCGCCCTCTCCCAGGGGGCGGCGGGCGCGGCGGCGGGCGCGCAGACCGGGCCCAACCAGCCCACCTGGCTGCTGGAAATCCCGATGCAACTGGCCAACGAGGCACATACACTGCGGCTGTCGATTCGGGAGGAAGATGACTCGGGCGAGGCACAAAGCGGTGGCGGTCGCTGGCGCATCGATCTGGCGATGGAGTGGCCGCGGCTCGGACCCCTGCATGCCGCCCTGGTCATGCGGGGAGAACGAATTGATGTCGATCTCTTCGCCGACCAACCGGAGACGGTGAGCGTACTGGAGACCACGCGGCCCACATTGGCCCGTGGATTGGCCGATGCCGGATTCACCCCCGGGCGCCTGGCCGCACATCCCGGCCCACCACCGGTCAGCGCGCAGGCCCGGCTCGAACCCGACACCGCCTCGGCCGCCGGCGATTCCGCCCCGCAGGGCTTTTTGAGCGAGCAGGCATGAGCGACCCAGGCAAAAGTGGCACAGGCAAGCAGCGTCGCCCAACCAACGGTCCACGCCGAGCGATTGCCCTGTCCTACGACGGCACGGACGTGCCCCAGGTGGTGGCCACCGGCCAGGACGAACTGGCCCGCCGCATCATCGAGGTGGCACGGGAATCCGGGGTGCCGGCCGTCGAAGACCCGATGCTCGCCCGTGCGCTGGCCGAGATCGACCTGGGCGACCACATCCCCGAAGCGCTGTTCCGCGCCGTGGCCGAGGTCTTGAGTTATGCGCTCTACGTCAACGACCGGCACGAGGACGTGCTACGCCGCGCCCGTGAACAGGGCGACGAGAACGACCGCTGATCGGCGTTCGGAACGCCGGGATCACGGATGGACCGCCGCTGACTCTGACAAGTTGTCAGACACGAAAAAACCCGCCATCTCAGGCGGGTTTTTTCGACGCTATGGTGGGGTGACTGATGGGATTCGAACCCACGACCACCGGAATCACAATCCGGGGCTCTACCAACTGAGCTACAGTCACCATCGAAGGGCTTTCACCGTTCGTGCAGGTGCGCTTATGGCGCGCCAGGCAGGACTCGAACCCGCAACCCTCGGCTTAGAAGGCCGATGCTCTATCCGGTTGAGCTACAGGCGCAAGTTTCGGCTAATTTACTGGTCGGAGTGGAGGGATTCGAACCCCCGACCACCTGGTCCCAAACCAGGTGCGCTACCAGGCTGCGCTACACTCCGTTCGCCGTCATCGCGCAAACGCGCCTCGCCCGCCGGTAGCGGTTCGACCCGTGCCGGTGACGAAGGTGCGCCATGATAGGCATCGACCGGGGCCAAGTCAATCGCCCCGCGCGGCACACTCGACGGTCAATGGCGGCCCGCGCGAATCAGGCCGCCCAGCCCGCGATCGTCCAGCGCCTGATTGAGCAGGGTGCGGATCTCCGCCGGCCGTTCGCAATGCATCGCCCGTTCCAGCAACGCTTGCGCGTCCGTATGCGAGAAACTGCGAATCACCCACTTGATGCGCGGCAACGAGCCGGCGCTCATCGACAGTGAGTGGATCCCAAAACCCAGGAGCAAAATGGCGCCGAGCGGATCGCCGGACAACTCGCCGCAGACGGCGACCTCGCATTTCTGGCGTACGCCGGCGGCACAGACATCGCGAATCGCGGCGAGCACCGCCGGGTGCAGGGCATCGTAACGCGAGGCGACGCGCTCGTTGTTGCGATCGATCGCCAGCAGGTACTGGGTAAGATCGTTGGTGCCGATGGAGAGAAAGTCACAGCGACTGGCCAACGCATCGGCTTGGTAGACCGCCGAGGGCACCTCGATCATTACCCCGATCTTCGGCCGCTGGATCTCGCCGATCTCCTCGGACACCTCATCGAATGCCTGCGCGATGTAGGCCAGCGACTGGTCGAGCTCCTCGACCGCCGAGATCATCGGCAGGAGGATATGCAGGTTGTTCAGCCCCGCCGAGGCCTTGAGCATCGCGCGGATCTGGGTGAGGAAGATCTCGGGGTGGTCGAGCACCAGCCGGATGCCCCGCCAGCCGAGAAACGGGTTGTCCTCGCGGATGGGGAAATACGACAGCGGCTTGTCGCCACCCACGTCGAGCGTACGCAGCACCACGGGCTTGCCGGCAAAGGTCTCGAGCGCCTCGCGGTAGATATGGGCCTGCTCCTCCTCGCCGGGGAACTGCTTGCGAATCTGGAACGGCACCTCGGTGCGGTACAGGCCGATGCCCTCGGCGCCGACGGTCAGCGAGGGCGCCATGTCCGAGAGCAGGCCGATATTGACGTGCATGGCGACACGCACGCCATCGGAGGTCAGCGCCGGCTCGTCACGCAGGGCGGCAAGCTCTTCGGTCAGCTCGGCCTCCTCGCGGGCCAGCCGCCGCATCTCCTCGCGCAGCGAGCCGCGCGGGCGCACCACGACTAGGCCGCGGTACCCGTCGACCACCACTTCCTTGTTGCGCAGCCGCGAGATCGGCAGGTCGGAGACGCCCATCGCCGCCGGCACGCCCAGCGCACGCGCCAGAATCGCGAGATGGGAGGAGCCCGAGCCGGTCGACGAGACGATACCCACCAGGCGCTCGGTGGGCACCTCGGCCAGATGCGAGGCGGACAGGTCGTTGCCGACCAGCACGATCTGATCGGGCCACTCGGTCGGCCCGGCGCTCTCGGCATGCAGCTTCTGCAACACCCGGCTGCCCAGGTCGCGGATGTCCTGGGCGCGCTCACGCAGATACGAATCGCTCATCTGCTCGAACACGGCGGCGTGCTCGGCGATCGCATCGCGCAACGCCGCCCCCGCCCACTGGCCGGCACGGATATGCTGCTCGATCGCCTCGACCAGCGAGCCACCCGACAGCATGCGGATGTAGGCATCGAACAGCAGGTTCTCCTCTTCACTGCCAGATGCCCGCGCGAAATCGATCTTGAGCTGCTCGAATTCCTGGCGGACGGCCTCGATGGCGCTGTCGAGCACGGCCAGCTCGTGGTCGATGTCCTCGACATCACGATCCTCGACCATCTCCAGCGACTGGCCGTCGGCCACCACCACCGCGGTACCGAACACCACGCCGGGCGACCCCGGCAGACCGCGCGCCGAGAAGGCCGAGTCAAAGCCGCCGGGTTCGTTGCCGGTGCGCATCAGCTCGCCGCTCGCGCGGGCATGGCGAATGGCCGAGGCCAGCTGGGTCGCCAGGGTGACGACGAAGGATTCCTGATCGTCGGAAAACCGGCGCCGCTCGCGGGCCTGCACGACGAGCACGCCCAGCACGTCCCCGCGATGGATGATCGGCACGCCGAGGAACCCGTGATAGGGCTCCTCGCCGATATCGGTTACGAACTTGAAGGCCGGATGCAGCGCGGCATCCTCGAGGTTGATCACTTCGGCGCGGCGCGCGACTAACCCGACCATCCCCTCGTCGAGGGCGAGCGACACCTGCCCCACCATCGCCTTGTTCAACCCCTCGGTGGCCTGCAGCACCAGGCTGGGTTCGACCGCCTCTGCCTCATCGCCGCCCAGGACGTAGACCGAGCAGACCGAGACATGGAGCGCCGACTGCACCCGCCGGGCGATCAGGTCGAGCGCGGCCCGCAGGTCGGCGGACTTGGAGACCTCGGTGACGATCTGGCGGAGTTCATCGAGCATCGCGATTCCCCGTCGTGGCCAAATCGGCCGAGGAGTCGCGTCCGCCGCGCCGCTCGAGTTGCTCGGGCAGGCAGTCGTCCGGGCATTCGGGGGGCACGCCCTCGATGAAGGGCGCAAGCTGGTGCAACGCTTGGAAATAGACGGTGCGCTTGAAGTAGATCACTTCGGGCAAGATCGACCAGAAGGGACGCCATTCCCAGCCGTCGAATTCCGGCTTGTGGGTGGCATTGAGATCGAAGGCGCTCTCGTCGGTGCGCAGGCGCAGGAGAAACCATTTCTGCTTCTGACCGATGCAGACGGGTTGGACGTGACGCCGGACCATGTTGCGCGGCAACCGGTAACGCAGCCAGCCGCGGGTCCAGCCCATCACCGAGACATGCTCGGGCAGCAGCCCCACCTCTTCGTGGAGCTCGCGATACATGGCCTCCAGCGGCCGCTCCTCGACATTGATGCCACCTTGGGGAAACTGCCAGGAACGATGCCCGACCCGTTTGCCCCAGAAGACCTCGCCTCGCTGGTTGCACACGATGATGCCGACATTGGGTCGAAAGCCGCTACGGTCAATCACGATTCCACTCTTGCAAAAGGTCAGTCGCCTGAAATGGCGGGACGTCGCGCCCCGCAGGGGTAAACCACCACGACGGCACCCGGCCGTGGGTGGTCACCCAAGTGTCATTGATTCTTTCACAAAACCCGGGGGCGATAAACCGACGCCGCCAACCGGCTGGCGAACCACGGCGGGAATGACCCACCTCCTTGGCTTTCCGGCGTGCTCCGCCATCGATACGCCCGTCCGAAGACGGGGATGATTGCTCGTCGACAACCGGCAATACGGGGGACCGGACAAGCCGCGAAGCCCTCTCGGGCAGGCCGCCGGGCACAGAGAAGAATCGCGCAGCCAGGCCGGCATTTCCCCGGGCCGCGATCCGGCGATGTTTGGGGTATCATGCGCGCCCGTCGACCCGGCACCGGCCGGGACCCCACGCGACCATGATGGCAGGCAAACCGCGCCCTGCCGGCAGGAGGCCCTTCGTGAAACTCGCCATCTTCGACCTCGACAACACCTTGCTCGCCGGTGACTCCGATCACGCTTGGGGCGCCTTCATGACCGACCACGGCATTGTCGACGCCGACGATTACGCCCGGCACAACGACGAGTTCCTGCGCCATTACCAGCAGGGCACGCTCGATATCCACGCCTACCTGCGCTTCGCGCTCGCGCCCCTGGCCGAGCACCCGGCCGAGGACCTGGAGGCGTGGCGTGCCGAGTTCATCGAGAACGACATCCGGCCGCTGATCACTCAGGCGGCGCGCGAGCTGGTCGAATCCCACCGCCGCCAGGGCCACACCCTGATGCTGATCACGGCGACGAACGCCTTCGTCACCGGACCGATCGCCGCCCTGCTGGAAATCCCGCACCTGCTGGCGACTGAGCCCGAGCGGCGCGCCGGTCGTTACACCGGCCGATACACCGGCACGCCGACCTTCCAGCACGGCAAGATCCTGGCGTTGGAGGAATGGCTCGAGGCGCAGCAGGTGCGTCCGGAGGAGACCTGGTTCTATTCCGACTCGCGCAACGACCTGCCACTGCTCGAGCAGGTCGATCACCCGATCGCGGTCGACCCGGACCCGGTGCTGCGCCGCGAGGCCGTGGCGCGTGGCTGGAAGATCCTGGCACTGAACACCGTCGAGGAAACGGCGGGATAGAATAAGGTCACGGAACACGCCAGCGGCGCATCCCGCAACGGCGTTAAGCCGATGGCAGGGTGACGCCGCGCTGTCCCTGGTACTTGCCGCCGCGATCCCGGTACGAGGTCTCGCAGACTTCGTCGGACTCGAGGAACAGCATCTGTGCCACGCCCTCGTTGGCGTAGATCTTCGCCGGGATGGGCGTGGTGTTGGAGAACTCGAGCGTCACATGTCCCTCCCACTCCGGCTCGAGCGGGGTGACGTTGACGATGATGCCGCAGCGGGCATAGGTCGACTTGCCCAGGCAGATGGTCAGCACATTGCGCGGGATGCGGAAGTACTCGACCGTGGTCGCCAGGGCAAACGAGTTCGGCGGGATAATGCAGACATCCGCATGCACGTCGACGAAGCTGCGCTCGTCGAAGGCCTTCGGGTCGACGATAGTGGTATTGATGTTGGTGAACACCTTGAAATGGGTCGAACAGCGCACATCGTAGCCGTAGCTCGAGGTGCCGTAGGACACCATGGGCACATCGTTGCCCTCGCTGTCCTTGCTGCTGCGAACCTGTCCCGGCTCAAACGGCTCGATCATGCCGTGCTCCTCGGCCATTTGGCGGATCCAGCGATCGGACTTGATACTCATTCGGTCTTCCCGTTGCAAAGGCGGCGCCGCCGGGCGATCCTGCGGCAAAGCGCGTATGCTTGCCACAAATCAGCGGGTTGTCAACCGACCCCACCTCGTTGGCCGGCAAGCAACTTTTTCGACGCGCGCCGGTCTGTCTAGGGAAGGTCTGCACGAATTGCCATTTCACTCTGAACAAGGGATTTTTCGAGACATGCACGGCACTTTCCTCAACGTCCCACGCTTCACCCTCTCGGCCATGAACTCACGCCTCGCCGCCCTGCTCACGGCGTTGGTGGCCGCCCTGCTCCTGGGTGGTTGCGCCAGCAACCCACCGAGCGAGGGCTCGACAACAGGTGACGCAAGTCAGTCCCAGTCCGAGGAAGGCTACGACCAGTACGAGACCACCCAGGAGGCAGTCGATTTCCTGGGCGGCTCGGCCGAGGGCATCGCCCGGATGATCGACCGGGCCTTTGCCGATTACGGCCGCCCCAACGCCATCATCAAGGGTGAGGAAGGCGGTGGCGCGATCATCGTGGGCGTGCGCTACGGCTTGGGCGAATTCATGGCGAAGGCCGGCGAGAAGCAGACCATCTACTGGCAAGGGCCATCGGTTGGCTGGGACTTCGGCGGCGATGCCGGACGGGTATTCATGCTGGTCTACAACCTGCCGCGTCCCGATCTGATCTTCCAGCGGTTCGCGGGCGTCAATGGCTCGGCGTTCGTCGTCGGCGGCGTGGGCATGCAGTACCTGCGCAGCCAGTCGATCGTGGTCGCACCGATTCGCGTCGGCGTCGGTCTGCGGCTGGGCGCCGGCGTGGGTTACACGCAATTCACGCAGGACAAATCCTACAACCCGTTCTGACCCGCAGGACTCGCTGCGATCTTCGACGCCGGTCTCCCCAGAGGCCGGCGTTTTTCGTGCGGGATCGCGTGCACTCTTGCACCGCCCCCGGG
>NZ_JBDODP010000070.1:0-415 GCF_044582135.1 Guyparkeria halopsychrophila
TGAAGTGACCCCTGAAAGTTGGACACCAATCCAACTGACAGGGGTTTTCTTATGGCCAAATATTCATTGGCATTCAAGCTTCGGGTGGTCCGAGATCGAGAGCAGGGCCTTTTCGGTAGCCGAACGATAGCGGCGCGCTTTGGGATTGACCACGGCACGGTCGAAAAGTGGTGTGCGGTTTACCAATTGCATGGCGAAGAAGGGCTGAGGAAGCGGCATCGACGCTACTCGTCTGCTTTCAAGGCTGCTGTCTTGCTCCGAATGGCCAGTGAGGGCTGGTCCATTCGCCAGACTTGCGCCATATTCAACATTCCAGCGCAAAGAACGCTTCAGCAATGGCAACGTGCTTTTGCCCAAGGTGGCATGGCAGCACTGGAACCCAAACGCCGCGGGAGACCACCCAAGATGGCCAAGC
>NZ_JBDODP010000071.1:0-385 GCF_044582135.1 Guyparkeria halopsychrophila
TTCGGGCGGTTTTTTTGTGGCTACTTTTCACCAAACATAAAAAAACCGGGCGATTGCCCGGTTTTCGTCGTCCTGGCTGTGGAAACTTGCTTACTTGGCCGCGGTGTAACGCTTGACCACTTCGTCCCAGTTGACGACGTCCCAGAACGCATTGACGTAATCCGGGCGGCGGTTCTGATAGCGCAGATAGTAGGCGTGCTCCCAGACGTCGAGGCCCAAGATCGGGCTGCCCTTGACGTCGGCGATATCCATCACCGGGTTGTCCTGGTTCGGGGTGGAGGTGACCTGCAGCTTGCCATTGCCGTCAACGATCAGCCAGGCCCAACCGGAACCGAAACGGGTCAGTGCCGCGTTGTTGAACTTCTCGACCAGGTCGTCGAACGAG
>NZ_JBDODP010000072.1:0-355 GCF_044582135.1 Guyparkeria halopsychrophila
GAGGGCATCCTTGTTTGAGCAACCAAGAAGGAGATTTGTATATGGCTTTTCAACTCCCCGATCTGCCGTATGGCTACGGTGACCTGGAGAAGTCCATCGACGCACAGACGATGGAGCTGCACCACACCAAGCACCACAACACCTACGTCACCAAGCTGAACGACGCCATCAAGGACTCTGAATGGGACGAGAAGCCCATCGACGAGATCATGGCGAACATCTCCAAGCTGCCGACCGCGGTGCGCAACAACGGTGGTGGTCATTACAACCACGACCTGTTTTGGAAGCTGATGTCGCCGAACGGTGGTGGCAAGCCCAGCGGTGCGCTGGCCGATGACATTGCCTCGACCTTCGG
>NZ_JBDODP010000073.1:0-339 GCF_044582135.1 Guyparkeria halopsychrophila
AGCAGGATGTGCTCACGGGTCTGCGGCATCGGGCCGTCGGCAGCGGAAACCACCAGGATCGCGCCGTCCATCTGGGCGGCACCGGTGATCATGTTCTTGACGTAGTCGGCGTGACCCGGGCAGTCGACGTGGGCGTAGTGACGCTTGTCGGACTCGTACTCAACGTGAGAGGTCGAGATCGTGATGCCACGCGCCTTCTCTTCCGGCGCCTTGTCGATCTGGTCGAACGCCATGCCCTGGCCACCGTAGGTGGAGGACATCACGTGCGTGATCGCCGCGGTCAGCGTGGTCTTGCCGTGGTCAACGTGACCGATCGTGCCGACGTTTACGTGCGGCTTG
>NZ_JBDODP010000074.1:0-328 GCF_044582135.1 Guyparkeria halopsychrophila
CCAACTCGAGTTGCTTCACGCCCAGGATGTCGCGGCAGCGATCTTGGCGGCGATCGAGAAAGTGCACACTGGCGAGCTGCGCCTTCAGGGACGCGGCATGAGTGTTGCCACAGCCGCCGGCAAGCTGATTGACATGCATCGTTCCTATACGACCGGCATCGTCCCTGACCTGCGTGACCCCGTTGATTTGCAATTGTTCAACACCCTGCGCAGTTTTCTGTATCCGGCGTTCTACCCGCAAACGCTAATGATGCACAGCGACGAGCGCGGTACTCTCTTCGAAGGGATCAAGAATCGCAATGGTGGTCAGGCGTTTCTTTCCACCACA
>NZ_JBDODP010000075.1:0-309 GCF_044582135.1 Guyparkeria halopsychrophila
TCACCTCTCGGTGTTGATCTCCCGGATTTGCCTAAGAGATCCACCTACGGGCTTAAACCGGACACCAACTGCCGGCTGGCCTAGCCTTCTCCGTCCCCCCATCGCAATAACGGTCGGTGCAGGAATATTAACCTGCTTCCCATCGACTACGCTTCTCAGCCTCGCCTTAGGGGCCGACTCACCCTGCGCCGATTGGCGTTGCGCAGGAAACCTTGGACTTTCGGCGTACGAGGTTTTCACTCGTATTATCGTTACTCATGTCAGCATTCGCACTTCCGATACCTCCAGCAGACCTCACAGTCCACCTTC
>NZ_JBDODP010000076.1:0-280 GCF_044582135.1 Guyparkeria halopsychrophila
ACCAGCTCTCCTTGGCCATCCGACGCAAGACCTCCACTTTGAAAGCCGAGGAATAGTGTTGGCGGCGCGTTTCCAGCCCGTCCTTTCCGTGCGCGCCGTAAAGGGCACACCACTGCCGGACCAAGCTGTGGTCAATCTGGAAATGCTGGGCTGTCGCCTTGCTTCCGGCATCGTGCTGTTCCCGATACCGGATCACACGCAGCTTAAACGCCGATGAATATTTCGCCATAAGAAAACCCCTGTCAGTTGGATTGGTGTCCAACTTTCAGGGGTCACTTCA
>NZ_JBDODP010000078.1:0-274 GCF_044582135.1 Guyparkeria halopsychrophila
CCAGCCCGGCGGAGATCCCTCTCCAGAGCAGCCCCATGGGCGACCAGTCGACCAGCAAGGCAGAGACCCCGCCGATGCCGCCGGAAAAGGCCTCCTTGATGCGCCCCCAGATCCGCCCGGCCATGCCGACCAGCGCATCCCAGGCGGTGGAGAGCCAGCCGGATACCGTGTCCCAGTGCTTGTAGACTTGGTAGGCGGCGATGGCGATGCCCGTAAGCACCAGGCCGACCGGGTTGAGCAGTAGGGCGCGGCCCAGCACCAGGGCGGCCTTGCC
>NZ_JBDODP010000079.1:0-263 GCF_044582135.1 Guyparkeria halopsychrophila
TGCCGGTGACCGTGGCGCTGACCGTGTCATTTGCAGCCAGCAGGCTGCCCGGCACGTCGATGGCGTAGTTGTTGTCGGCATCGACGGTGCCTTCAAACGTCTCACCACCGACGGTCAGGGTGACGGTGTCACCTTCGCCGGCGTCACCGCCGACGGAACCGGTGATGGTGATGGTCTCGCCGGATTCTTCCTCGTTGATCACGTCGTCACCAGCGATGGTGTCGATGGAGATGGTGGCCGAGGCCTCGGTGTCGACCGCGTAT